>JAKSSZ010000066.1 GCA_024402835.1 Alphaproteobacteria bacterium
TGGCATGTCAACGATATGCATTAACCGTATAGTCAGCATGTCAAAGCGTTGTTTTTGAGTCGCAGTTTCGTTAAGTTCTGTGACCGCTGCAATCATAACCTGCCACATACGGGATAAAGTATTTAATGAAACTTCTTCGGTAATTTGTTTTATCGTTTCACGTTGGTCAGCAGTATATGGTGAAGAAGTCATATCTTTTTCACCAATTGTTGGATGATATCGTGTTGCCCAATGAACTAATTCAAGCATATCATTTAAAAGCATTGTTAAATCTGTGCCAGAATTATACATTTCATCTATTTTATTAAGTGCTTCGGTAACATTTCCAGATACAAGCGTTTTCATAAAATTGACAATTGTTCTGCGATCTGTTTTTTTCAACATATCCAGAACGGCCGTTTCATCAACGTGACCGGCTGTTTGTGCTATGGCCTGATCCAATAATGACAAACCATCACGAACAGAGCCATCTGCGGCACGTGCAATAAGTTCATTTGCACCATCAGTAAGTTCAATGTTTTCTTGTTCTGCTATCCATGCAAAATGTCTTTTTAATGTTTCAATTGATACACGCGCCAAATCAAATCTTTGACAACGAGATAATATGGTAATAGGAACTTTGCGTATTTCGGTAGTAGCAAGAATAAAAATCACATGCGCTGGTGGTTCTTCTAATGTTTTTAACAATGCATTAAAAGCACTGTTGGATAACATGTGAACTTCGTCAATTATATATACTTTATAACGTGCGTTAGTTGGTAAATACAAAGCGGCATCCAATATGTCGCGCATATTATCAACACTGGTATGTGAAGCCGCGTCAATTTCCATAACATCAATATGTTGACCATTAGCAATAGCAACACAATTTTCGCATTTACAACATGGTTTTGATGTTGCGTGGTCAGAAGACAAACAATTTAATGCTTTTGCCAATATACGGGCAGTACTGGTTTTTCCGGTACCACGAATACCAGTGAAAATATAGGCGTGTGCAATTCGTCCGGTATTGATTGCGGATGTTAATGTTTTTACTAATACTTCTTGTCCGATTAAAGAATCAAAATCTTGACTGCGATATTTTCTTGCTAGAACAGTGTAATTATTTTCCATACAAACTTCCTTTTGGAAAAGCATAGCAAATAAATACTTGATTTCAATAAAAAATACAGAGTGTTATTTTAAATCTGTAATGAATTCTGGTAATTCTGTATCTTCTTCGTCTGTGCTTTCAATATTTTCCGTTTCTGGGATAACATTTACTGTGGGTTCTGTTGTGTCTTTTGGATCACGTTGAGAATCTATTTGTAATTGTGTTTCCGCAACAATTCTGCCGTAATGTTCGGCGGATTGTAAAAGACGTTCGCGTTCAATTTCATCTGTTTGTTGTCTGGCTAAATCTATTAATTGTTTTCTTTTTTGGCGCCATTTGTGACAACGTTGAATCATTTGATTCATAGTAGAAGATATTTTTTGTTTTTGCATGTTATATTTCTTTTCTAAATTTTGGAGTTTATGTTATATAGCATATTCATTGCTATATCAACGAGACAGATTGTAAAACAACTTAAAAGCAATTGCAATATTTTTTTTCAATTGCTATGCTTATAGTCGTAGGAGGGAGATTGTTGCAAAAACAAGCCGGAAATTTTTTATTACAAGCATTACTTGCTTTGAGTCTTGTTTTCACATTTGTTCCTTTTTTAACAGGACGGTTAATAAATCGTGATATGACAGCACAAATGTTCGCTGTGACCGAACAAATAGAAACAATACACAATGTTTCCAGAATATATTTAACAGAAAATAAAGATAATTTAGAATATAACAAAATTGTTTTGTCAGGTGATGATTTAATAGACACTTTGGAAAATTATGGTTTGCCTTTTGGGAGTGTTCCTGTTACTTCGTTTAAACAAAATATATCATTAGTCATAAATAATACACCGGAAAATTTAGTTGCTTTTTTACAAATAGATTCTGGTTCGTTGTCAAAAATACAATTATCTGAATTAGCACGCAGAATCGGATTTTATGCCAGTGTTGTTGATGGTAATATTGAAGTGTCTGTGCCACACGATATTGCATATACAGATATAGTGTATAAAAAAGAATTGAAAGATAGTGTCGGTTTTTTATCAAACCTGAATATGGATAAAAATAGCATAAATAAAATAGGGGCTTTGTATGCTCGTAATGGTGAAATTGAAATGGCGCGATTTGGAACATTAAGTGTTTCGGGATATGAAAATGGTCGTTCGGAAAAAAACGAAATAGAAAATATATTTGCTGGGAAAACTTTTTTCCAAAGTTCTGATGGAACGGCTTCGTTATCATTAAATCGTGGGGTGTTGAGTGTTGGTAGTTTATCAACCAGAACAGTGTCTAAATTTGGTGCTAATTGTGGACTTGTAACGGAAGTTGCAGGTGTTTATGATTTTTCTATGGCCGAAGGGAAAAAATCTTTTACGGGACCATATAATTGGACTGTTCATGGGGATGTAAAAGCAGATAAAATAAATTTTTCCGTGGAAAGATTGGACATTTCTTCGATGTTAAACGCTTCGTTGGGACAAGATGCTTATATTACATCTGATGATGTCGAATATAGTTCTTATACGGGAATAGAAACAGATACTATTTCGGCTTCTAATATAACTTTGCGTGATCAAACTTCGTATGGGTTATTAAATGGTTCAACAGGTGCAGTAGTATTAGATATAAGACCGGCTGGAACAAGTGTATTACCAGATGTTTATGTTGATACAATAGATAATGATTCTTTGCAAATAATAGCAGATGCCAAAGATACAGATGGGAATATAATAACTTGTAAAGATATAATAACACAATTAGATGGGAATTATAACAAACGGTCTTTGGCTCAAAATATTATTTGTCAGTATGTATTCTGGCAAAGGTTAGAGAATAGAATAAATATAAAACAATGTTTAATGGCTGGAAAAAATGATTGTTTATAAAACAAAACATTTTTGTCGTTATCAAGAAAATGGCGCTTCGGTTTTAGAGGTGGTGTTGGCTATATCTATTGTGTTGTTGTCTTCACCGTTTTTGTATTCACAAATCAAAGATGTTTCCAATGATGTCCAAGATATTGCTATGGCGAATCGTATAGTAAAATTACGTGATGGGGTTTTAAATTATGTTCGTGTAAATTATTCGCAATGGGATGAAGAAATTCAGCAACAAATACCAGTCGAAGATTTAGAAGAAATTGCCCCTATGGCACATACAGGTTTTATAGACAAATATAAAGTCAAAGGTGCAACAATAACAGATATTTATTTGGCTTTTGATATTTCAAATAATAATTATAGGGTTACGAATATAGTAAAACACATTGGTAATGATTCGGCAATAGTCACAGATAATTCAATTGCGTATTCTCAAACATGGGCGGTAAGTGCACCAGAATTTAAAACTGGAGATTTGATTTATAAAATAACACGTGATTTTGATGGCGAAGATAAAACAAGATATTTACATCGTGGAACTTTTGGTCAAGATGATTTGAATATGATGAAACGTGATTTAGATATGAACGGATTTAATGTATTAAATATTGGAAAAATAGAATCCGAATCTGCAAATGTATCAAATGTAAATACAATGTATGTTGAATCTGATTTTATAGATACTCAAAATTTATATTTTTCATCCGGAGCAAATATGAACGCAGAAAACGTTGATATTACAACTATGCGTATTACGGGTGATGTAAATGGATTTAAAACAATAACGGCGAAATATTTAAATGATAATAAATTTACAACCGTTGGGCGTGTTATAGCGGATAGGGCAACAATAAATAATTCTGTAAATGTAGCAAATGATTTAATATTAAAATCTGAAAG
>JAKSSZ010000067.1 GCA_024402835.1 Alphaproteobacteria bacterium
GCAAGCGATGAAAAGGGTGGGGGAATTACAGCAAATGCAAGAATATTTGATAATGACAAGCATCTGTGGCATCCAAATATCTGTCAAATTCCCGAATACGAAACAAAAAGTGCTGAATTATTAAAATCTTTTTTTAATAAATTACGTGACAATAAAAAATCAGTCAATAATTAAACTGTTCCCTGTCATTTCTTTGGGTTTTGGAATATTTAATAATTTTAATATAGTTGGGGCAATATCTGCCAAGCCACCATCTGTGATTTTCAAATTTTTGTTTGATACAACTATACAATTTACAGGATTAGTTGTATGTGAAGTTAATGGAACATTGTGTTCATAATCCCACATTTGTTCAGCATTACCGTGATCTGCAATAATTATTGCTGTACCATTTAATTCCAATATCTGTGGAATTATTGTTGACAATTGTTTATCCAAAGTTTCCATTGCTTTGATTGTTGCAATTTCATTTCCGGTATGTCCGACCATATCACCATTTGCGTAATTTAACAAAACAACATCATATTTTGATAATCTGGGTAATAATGCATTTGTTATTTCATTTGCAGACATTTCTGGTTTTAAATCAAAAGTTGCAACATCTGGGGATGGAATTAAAACTTTTTCTTCATGTTTGTAATCTATATTACGTTCAGCATCCATAAAATACGTAACATGATTATATTTTTCTGTTTCTGCAATTCTTAATTGAGATATATTATTTTGTTCCAAAACATCACCCAAAGTATTTACAACAGGTATATCTGGCAACAAAGCGGGAAACGCATTATCTAAATCTTCCCCATACTGCGAAAAACTTAATATTGTAGTACCAGTTGTCATTATTTTGCGCATAATCTGACGGGCGCGATCACTGCGATAATTACCAAAAACAAAACCATCTTTGTTTGTTATTTTTGTTCCAGAGATAACTATGGGTTTTATAAATTCATCTGTTTCGTCATTTTCATAAGCATAATCTATTGCTTTATCTATAGAATCCACACAGATATCAGATTGTGCACGTGCAATCGCATCAAAAGCAAGTTGTGTTCTGTCATCATTGTTATTTCTGTCCATTGTCCAATAACGACCAGATAAAGTTCCAAACCATACTGAATTATTATCAAAAGATTCTTTTAATTCATTTTTTATCAATTCAATATATTTTTTTGCGGACTTTTGTGGTGTATCACGTCCATCTGCAATAAAATGAATACATATTTTTAGGTTTTCATTTAATATATGTTTAATTATAAATAACATATCATTTATATCCGCATGAACACGACCATCGGACATCAATCCCGCAAAATGAACAATTCCACCAGATAATTTTATGGAATTAATAAAATCTGCCAACGCTTTATTTTTATCCCAATTTTCTAATTGAAAACGTCGCAAAAATTGATTTACAACCCGACCAGAACCAATTGTAATGTGACCAACTTCGGAATTTCCCATAATACCATTTGGCAATCCAACAGAAACACCGCTGGCATTTAATTTTGAATGTGGATATTTTTTTATCAAGTTATCGAAATAGGGCATATTTGCCAAAGCAACAGCATTATGTTCTGTATTGCTATTTATTCCAACCCCATCTAAAATACACAAAACTATTGGCGACATAATATATTACAAATGACTATTCTTCTGCATCTGAATCTGATTGGTTTCCCAACACACAATTTCTATAGTCTGTTAAATCCGATTTTGTCCAACATTGATCTTCTATTTTTGAATTTTGACTACCGTTCGGCCCATATAATAATCTATTATTATCAAAAATGGTTGATTCTGCACAATAACTTGTGTCTTCTGTATATGCACTGAATATTTTGCCTATTTCACAATGAACACACGTCCCATCTTTTGGGCTGATACCATCCCGCATACTGGAACCGCAATCTACACAATTTTTATTTGCATCAAATCCGTATCCCGTTTCTTTACATCTATATTGATAACAACCATTAACTGCCACTTCATAATGTTTTTTTTCATCAAAACCAGTTTGTTTCCATCCAGCACAATAATCTAAACTGCACAAACCTTCTCTTATAATAACACAGTCTGTACCATCATCATTTGGTTTATACCCATTCTTACACGCAATTTGTGCTATAGTCTTAGTATTCTTATCCTGATATACAGATGATGCTGGATAAATATTAATCCATGACACCAGGTTTGGCCAACCCTCTCTCTGCGCCCTAACCATATAGGGTCGTACAAAAGCACCATGCCCACTTGGTAACCAATCAGATATAGCAAAAATCAAATCATGTTCCTGCCCCTTATTTAACCCACAACCATCATAATTATTAGCACCCCAGTTAACAATATTATTTTCTATATTACTTCTATTACTTTCATCAGTTTTAGATATATTATCATAATTAGATTGTAATAATCTAGTTGAATCACAAGTTGTCACATTGTCTTCTTTTTCAGAACATTTTTCACCCGTCCACCCTTGTCTACACAACCATACACAACCATCCCCCGCACTATAATACTCTGTCCACGCATTACCTCTCTTTTCATTAGCACCTACAATAGAAATTGGACAAAATTTAGCGCCACCTTCTGTTGTATCTACAGCAATCATCATAGAAATACCATATTCATCATCAGCTGCTGGTGTAACCCAAGATTTAGCTTTACAAGCATTTTTACTGGGGCCTATACATGGATGATCCGATTCGACATAAAAAGCCTCACAGGTTTTCCAATATGCGTGTTGCCATTTATTAAGATTAGAACTCTGCAACGCATTATTCCCCCCCCAAGATTCTTGTATACAAAACCAATAAAAACATAAACATAAAAGCTTACATAGAACTTTCATATCAATTATCCTTACCTATAAAACATGTAGAATTTTCATAATAACCACCTATCAATATACATTGTTCTTTATACCAATCTTCTGTAAATTCACATATTTTCTTTGTTTCATTATAGGTTGCAACAATGGTTTTATCCGTATTTTTAGCCAAACAATTACTTTTTAATGTATTATTTAAACATTTGCCGTAATTACCATCTTTATCACCATTAAATACTTTCATATAAAAATTTGTTTGAAGTTCTTCATCATCAGTTGTTACACGTGACACAGAAAACATTATTTCAGGATCCGAATCGTCACTAATCCAAACTCCATCCAATTTTTCACATTCATCCATCAACATTCCTTCTAAAACATCCCCTATAGAACCAACCAACTTATCTACTGTATTTTTAGAATTTGTTATACTCGTATTCAAAGTCGTCCCATTTTTCCCAGAAATTGTATTACTTCTATCTGACGTAATCAAATCATTTCCACAAAAAGTATTTGCTCTGGTTTGTAACGCACCATACAAAGTATTTGTACTTATACTGCCTCCATTTGACTCATCCACCCATTCACCCTTTGCCAATCTTGCACATCCCCATGGGTATTTGTGTTCTGTATCGTTGGTGGCGGGGGCACATAGTTCTTCGGCATATTTCTTTAATGCAGATTCACAACCTTCGGCAATTTTTACAGAATCAACAGTATCAACAAATGTCAATAATGATTGTAAACCACATGTACCATTTCCAGATGGTGTTAATGTTTTGTTTTTATCATCATATGTACAGCCATCTGGGTCACCATAAAGCGCCGCACAAGCCATCACTTTATCATAACACATTCCACGTGCTGTGACCGCCGCAATTGCACCCGAAGATTGTGCCGTGGTATCATCAAAATCATTCAAAGCACCCGTTTGTGTATCATAACATTCCTTCATTGTTGCAACACAAGAATTTTTTACTTCTTCCACAGATTACATCAGCAATTTCCTTATCTCTTTCA
>JAKSSZ010000068.1 GCA_024402835.1 Alphaproteobacteria bacterium
CTAATAAATCACAAGAAGCAGGTGCCGATGGTTTGGCTTTAAATATAGTAGAAGGAGATGGTGTTATCACATCAATTTCTGGTAGTATTGCTGCAAATACTTATGATGCTTATGGTGCTGCTGCTGCGGTTCAAGGTAACACAGAAAGTACAGTAGCTGATATTGAATCTGCTGTAAATACACTTGGTGCAATAGTTGTTGCTGATACTTGGGATAGTGATGTAACAACAGTGTTAAATACTACTATTCCTACAGAAGAATAGTATAAAACGGGAAACACAATACGGGTTGATTTTGTAATCCGTATTGTGTAATACTTTATATATAATGAAAAAAATATTGTTTTCTTTTTTATTTATCTCTTTATCTTTGTCATCTGTATTTGCAGTTGATGGGGTAAAGAATTTATCTGAATTTGAAAATAATAATTCTGAAATGTTGACCAGTAAAAAATATGTTGATTCTGCATATAATGTACTAAATTCGGCTATTATTGAAAAACAAAAACAATTGGAAGATTTTGATTCGGCCAGTAATACCGGTAATGTAAAACAATCTGGTTCTGGTAATATCGTTACTTCTGTTACGGCATCTGATGGAACTGTTACTGTCCAACGTGCAAATGTATCTATTCCCGTGGGCAGTGCAAATGCATCTAATTATTCTACAATTTGGCTTGAATAAAATTATATTTTTTACGTTGATATGTGCGCGCAATTTTATTGCGTGTTTTTTTCTTTATTATTTTATATATTTATAGTATCGTTTGGCTAAAGAAAAGGATTTATCACTATGAAAAAAGTCGTTATTACTGGTATGGGTATCGTATCACCTGTGGGAACAGGGGTTGATTATGTTTGGAATAATTTGTTAAATGGTGTATCTGGTATTCGTTCTGTCACAGATTTTGATACAACAGATATTGCTTCTAAAATTGCTGGTCAACCACAACGTGGAACCGATCACGGTCAATTTAATCCAGATATTGCGATTGAGCCACGTGAACAACGTAAAATGGATAAAACTATTTTATATGGTTTAACTGCCGCACACCAGGCTATCACAGATGCTGGGTTAATTGACTATACTGGTGACAAAGACAGAATAGGTGTCTCAATCGGCAGTGGTATCGGTGGAATATCTACAATATATGACACAGCAAAAGATATGTTTGAAAATGGTTACAGATTTGTAAGTCCTTTCTTTATACCTAAAACAATTATAAATATGACATCTGGTTATGTTTCCATAAAATACGGGTTCGGTGGTCCAAACATTTCTATGGCAACTGCATGCGCAACAGGCGCACACTCTATATGCGAAGGTGCACGTATGATTCAATGTGGGGATGCAGATATTATGATTTGTGGTGGAACCGAAGGGGCCGTATGCCCCATAGCAATGGTTGGTTTTTCTGCAATGCGCGCATTAAGTACCCGTAATGATGACCCAATACATGCATCACGTCCATGGGACAAAGATCGTGATGGATTTGTTATGGCCGAAGGTGCCGGTATTCTTGTTTTGGAAGAATATGAACATGCTGTTGCACGTGGCGCAAAAATATATGCAGAACTTGCTGGCTTTGGTATGACTGCGGATGCTTATCATATTACTGCCCCATCTCCAGATGGTGCTGGTGGTAAACGTGCTATGATGATTGCTTTGGAACAATCTGGATTAAAAGCCTCCGATGTTGATTATGTAAATGCACATGGAACATCAACCGGATTGGGGGATGTTGGTGAATTAATAGCCGTCAAAGAATTATTTGGAAATGGAAAAACATGTATGTCTTCGACAAAATCTATGACAGGACATCTTCTTGGGGCGGCTGGCGCGATAGAGGCTATATTCTGTGCTTTATCAATTCGTGATAACATTGTGCCACCAACAATAAATTTAGAAAATCCAATAGATGAAGTAGGGGACTTTAATTTGGTTCCAAATACAGCGCAAAAACGTGAAGTTAATGTCGCTTTGAGTAATTCGTTTGGTTTTGGGGGGACAAACGCCAGTTTAATTTTAAAACGTATTAAATAAAGGTATAAAATAAAATGTCAGAACTTAAACATGTTTCCCTAAGCGAAGTCCAAAATAAAATTGAAAATTTACTTAAATGCACAGATAAATATGTAATGCATGTATTTCACGAAGATACATATTCTATTTATGATACGAATAAAGATACAGTGTGTATGGCAACAAAATTAGTAAATCCAAAATCAGAAACAAAATATAATGTTTCAATTGATAATGCGGTCACGCCACATATCTATGTTATGCAAAATTGTGATTTCGGTGATAACAGATATTGTAAAAGAATATATGATTTAATGGAACATGAATATACAATCGGCGGTGGTTTACCAATCACGCATAAAAAACAATTTTTACGTTCACAAATTAAACATTTTTCTGATGTGGAAGACAAACAAAAACAACGCAACAAATTAAAATCTGTTGTTGCAACTTTAATGTCATACAGATGTCCAATGTCAGTAATTAAACGTGATTTTTATGTGTTTAATGATGCTCATAAAAAGGCAAATATGGATTTTATTGATACAAACCATTCTGCTGGAACATTCTATATTTATCATACAATTAATGGTAAATTGATAGCGTATGTAGATGACAATAGTACTTATATGTTATCTCCTATGCCTGCATCCGCTAAATCTCTTGTTGAAAAATTACAACAAAAAGCAATTCAACAACAAAGATGATTTTTTTCGGAGTATAGCTCAGTCTGGTAGAGCGCTACGTTCGGGACGTAGAGGTCGCAGGTTCGAATCTTGTTACTCCGACCAGAAAAAATAAAACACCACCAAAGTGGTGTTTTTATTTTTTTCTAGTGGGTATATAGTTCGACACCTTTGCATTGTGTAACAATGCTGGTTCGGGACGAAGCGAAGCGAAGTGAAAGGGGCCCAACGAAGTTGGGAATTTACAATCTTGTTACTCCGACCAGAAAAAAAACACCACCAAAGTGGTGTTTTTATTTTTTTCTAGTGGGTATATAGTTCGACACCTTTGCATTGTGAAGCAATGCTGGTTCGGGACGATAGATAAATTGTTGCCGGACAATATTGGTCATATTTGTGTGTAAGTTGTTGATTTTGTTATATTTATAAACAATAATGCCTATGAATCATTATAACAAAAGGATTTAAAATGAAAGAAATGCGTGACTATCTCAAAGAACATTATGCTGAAAAAATACCAGAATGGTTGGAACAATACAAACCTGGTGATAGACTTAACATAAATTATATTTTGAATAATTCTCGTATTGTTTATTATCCTGGTTGTGGTTCAGATGGTCAACCAGTAAAAACGTGTTGTCAGTCTTCTTGTGCTCATGTGTTTTTATATGTCGATTGTGGATTTTGTAGACAAAGAGAAGAGATAGAACATGATTTAATAAATACTGAAATCGGAAAATATAATAGTCGTTTCAAAGGGTATCATATTATAGATAAAATAGAAATTTTTGAACACGATTTAACACCACATGGATGGCATCCCCATGTATCTGCACCAAATAATAATATTGGGAACAATCTTAAAATTGTCAGACCATTTGCATTTATGTGTATTTTTGAAAGAGATACAGATTTTACAGAAGAACATGGGACAAAACGGTTTTCGGTCATTTTCTTGTTTGCTGATGGTATAGCTACTTATGATGCAATTTTTGGTAATAACAACGCCAAAGCTCCCTTTATAGTTGTTTTACAAGACCATGGTTTTGATACTTTTGGACAAGGGGGCTTGATGGAAAAAATTGCCCAAAAGACGAATGTTTATCCTGATATAATTA
>JAKSSZ010000069.1 GCA_024402835.1 Alphaproteobacteria bacterium
TTATTATATTTATTTGTTATTATGACTGATGTCGTATAAAATGGTGTAAACTGATGTTTTTTGTATCATTTTTATCAATAATAGTATGCACTACGCTTTGTTTAATAGTGGCGTATTTCCTTGGCATGGGCACAGACGCCCCATGGGAACGTACTATTTCTATTTTATACGCCCCACAAACAAAAGGATTAATAAATGTCAAAAAAGATTTATGTGGATGCAGTCCACCCAGAAGAAACGCGAGTTGTTGTTGTAGATGCTCTTACAAACAGAGTGACTGATTTTGATGTAGAAACAACAACAAAACCGCAAATCAAAGGAAATATTTACTTAGCAAAAGTTATTCGTGTAGAACCTTCGCTTCAGGCAGCTTTTGTTGATTATGGAACCGGTAAAAATGGCTTTTTACCATTCTCTGAGATTCACCCAGATTATTATCAAGTATCCCAAGAACAGAAAAATAAAATGATGGAATTAGCGCATGCTAACATTGTTGATGATGATGATGATCCAAATGATGAAGAAGATGAAGTCACAGATTATGATGACCATAGTGCAGGGGAAGATAACAAAGAATTGGTTAAAAGGGCGCATGAATTCAAGATTCAAGATGTTATTCAACCAAAACAAATATTGTTAGTCCAAGGGGTAAAAGAAGAACGTGGTCAAAAAGGTGCTTCTATGACTACTTTCTTGTCCTTGGCGGGACGTTTCGCTGTTTTAATGCCAAATTCCAGAAAACGTAATAGTTATGGTATTTCTAAAAAGATTTCTGATAAATCAGAACGTGCAAGATTACGTGAAATTTTACATGAATTACAAATACCAAAGGGAATGACTGTAGTTTTGCGTACTGCTGCGATGGATGCAACAGCCGAAGATATAGTCAAAGATTATCAATATTTGACAGATTTATGGAATGAAATTCGTCAAAATACATTGGAATCTGTTGCACCTGTAATAATACATACAGAAGATTCTTTGTTACGCCGTGTTGTCCGCGATTTTATTGTAGATAAAGATGATGTAATGTATGTCCAGGGTGAAGAAACTTTTGACGAAGCAAAAGGTTATTTTCAACAATTATATGGCAAAGCACCACGTAAACAAATAGTTTTATATAAAGATGTTGCAATGCCATTGATGACAAAGGCGGGTATAGAAAAACAATTAGAAGGTCTACATGGCCCTTATGTTGTCTTGCCATCTGGTGGTTCAATTGTTATAAACCAAACAGAAGCAATGGTGACAATAGATGTTAATTCTTCACGTGCTATCAAAGAAAAAGATATAGAACAAACCGCTTTAAACACTAATTTAGAGGCCGCAGAGGAAATTGCTTTGCAATTACGTTTACGTGATTTGGCTGGCATTGTTGCTATTGACTTTATAGATATGGAAGAAGAAAAAAACAACAGAAAACTAGAACAAAAAATGCGTGAGATAATGAAACGGGATAGGGCACGTACCCAAGTCGCAAAAATAAATGCTTTTGGTGTTATGATGTTATCTCGTCAGAGATTGCGCAGTAGTTTTATAGAATCATCTTATGTTGTTTGTCCACATTGTATGGGGGCGGGTGTTGTTCCAAGTATTCAAACAGCATCTATAATCTTGTTCCGTCATTTACAGGAAAAATTATTGGCTAAATCGGCTCAAAAAATAATTATGACTGTTCCGACAGATGTGGCTATTTATTTGTTGAATCAAAAACGCGCCGAATTAGCAAGTATGGAAAAAGAATTTGAAACAGAAATAGTTATCGTTGGTGATGATAGTTTGATGAATATAGACCAATATTCAATTCAACGTGTTGCACCTGAAACGGTAAAGACAGAAGAAACATTGGATGCTTATTCACCATCAACAGATGCTAAAAAGAAAAATGCTCAACATACCGAAGCAAGAAATATTACAATGACGGCTCCACGTCATCGTAAACCAATGAAAAAGTCACAAAAGAAAGCAAGTTTGTGGAAAAAGATAGTTGGATAATATTTTTCTTGTTTTTTGATAACAAAAAGCCCATTGTTTTGGGCTTTTTATTTTAATTCTAAAATATCATTTGATTTTATATATTCTGGTGAATTTTTGGGTAATTCTTTTTTTGCGGATTTAGCGTACTTTTTTGCTTTTGCTATATCTTTGTTTAATAAATAATATTCTGCCATCGCCCATTCATGTATCCCTTTGTTTGTGGATGCTTTTGCCAAAACCCAATATGTCAAAGGCATAGGTGTAATTAAAATAGAATGTTTACATAATTGTGTGGCTCGTTCTATATCACCAGTGTTGTTTCTTTCTGATAGTACCAAAGCCAAAGCGGTTTCTATTTGTGGTGAATTTTTACATAATTCTAAACTTTTTTCGTATGCTTTAATACTGTTGTCGTAATGTCCGTATTGATATTCTATATCTCCCAATAATTCATAAAAATATGGGGATTTTGGGTGTCGTTTTATTAATGTATTTGTTCCAGTAATGGCGGTATCTAGATTTTTATTTTTCATATTTAAGATTGCTCGGGCATAAATTGCAGAATCTGATTTATCAGTGCTTGGATATTTAGCTTTTACAGATTCTGTTGTTGATAAATAACCGATTAATTTTGCCCGAATTAATTCATATTCGTTATTTTCTTGCTCTATTTGTGCTTGTGTTTTTGTTGGTATATGTTTAAGTTTTTGTATTTTTTCTTTTGTGTTATTTAGACGCTCTGTGGTAAGCGGGTGATTTATTCTATCTTTGCTTATTTTTGTTTCAAAAGCCTCTGTTTGTTCCCGCATTTGTTCAAATACTTCTATGAAACCATGTGGATTTTGATTTGCTTTGACCATTAAATCTATACCTAAATCATCGGCAATACGTTCTTCGTCCCGTGAAAAAGATAGCATTGATTGTTGAGATATACCAGAAGCGCCAGCCATTACACCAAGTCCAGCCGAAGCATTACCACCAACGGCCATAAGTCCAATACCCAGTGCTTGTATAATTGCTGTTCTGATTAATTCATCGGATGCTTGTTCTGACATTTGAATGATGTGGCCACCAATAGTATGACCCAATTCATGCGCTATAACGGCACGTAATGCATTAGGACTTTTTATTTGTTGTAATAATCCTGTATAAATAAATATATCTTCACCACCACGAACAAAAGCATTAAATTCATCGCTATAGATGATATATATTTTTAATCAGTTTTGTGGTATGTTGGCAGCATTTGCAATTGGTTGAATAATTTGTGTAATTTTTGTTTCAATTTCTGTGTCATTTATCAAAGTCGCAGCAGAAAAAGCATTAAAACAATAGAATACACATAAAATTGTAAATAAAAACTTTTTCATTTATGCACCAACCACTGTTGAACAATCAAAAATATACCTTAAAGTTTTAAACCAATTATCGTTTACATCTGTATTCAAAGTAGCTTGTTGGGCCAATTTAAACAAATCACGGTGTTCACGATAATCAACAAAATGGTATTGTATCCAACCACTTTGACGGGTTCCCAATAATTCACCAACCCCACGCATCATTAAATCTTGTTCCGCAATTTCAAAACCGTCTTCGGTTTCACATAATATATCTAATCTTTTAATACCATCTGGACTAATGTTATAACCGAATAATAAAACACAATAAGATTGCAAAGAACCACGTCCAACACGTCCCCTTAATTGGTGTAATGCTGCTAAACCAAATCTTTCTGCGTTTTCTATCACAATGATTGTAGCAGATGGAACATCTATACCAACTTCAATAACGGTTGTGGCGACTAATAATCGCATTTTGGAATCTGGATTGGCA
>JAKSSZ010000007.1 GCA_024402835.1 Alphaproteobacteria bacterium
AGAAGCTATGGGCTTGTCTTTGGGAATGGAAGTTCCAGAATGGCCAAGTGAAGAAGAAGTTGTTCGTTTGGCAAAAAAATACGAAGACCCATATAAATAATAAAAATAAACTACATTACTGAAAACACATTGTTTTCAGGATGTAGTGTCTCAAATAATCCCTATACAGAAAAATAGGGCAGAACCATAAAAATAAAGGAGTAATTACAATGAGACACATGAAAGCAGGTCGCACATTTAATCGCGATACAAATGCACGCAAAGCCATGTTTATTGGTTTGGCTAAAAATTTAATTGAAAAAGAACAAATAAAAACAACATTACCAAAAGCAAAAGATTTACGCACAGTTGTTGAAAAGTTAATTACTCGTGCAAAAACAGATTCTGTTGCTAACCGTCGTTTGGTTGCTTCTGAATTTGGTAATGGTTCAGGTGCTGTTGTTAAAAAATTATTTACTGTATTGGGACCACGTTATGCAAAGCGTCCAGGGGGATATACACGTGTATTAAAAGCCGGTTTCCGTTATGGTGATGCTGCTCCTATGGCAATCATAGAATTGGTTGACAGGGATGAAAATGCTAAAAAGGTTGCTCCAAAAACAGTTGCTGCACCAAAGACCGAAGAAGTAGTATCTGACGAAAAAGCAGTAAAAACAGTTAAAGCACCAAAAGCAGAAACAAAAGCAAAACCAGCTGCTGCAAAAAAAACTGCATCTAAAACTGGTGCTGTAAAAGCAGTGGCGGTTAAACGTCGTTCTACTGGTAAATAAAGAAGTTTATCAAAGACAAAACAAACCCCAAATTTTTTTGGGGTTTTCTTTTTTTTATATTGTATTACATTTTGTTTTATGATAAAATTATTTCAAAATGGAAAGGATTTATTATGCGTAAATTATTTGTTTTACCTGTTATTTTGGCATCTGTGTTATGTTATGATACCGCGTTTTCTGCGCCTCGTGGTCGTGTTGGTGTATCAAATGGAAATACCGCATCTGCGCCAAAGGTTAACGGTGCCCGTGCTGCAAAAACAAGTGGTGTAAAAGCAACTGCACCAAAGGTTGCTGCTCCAAAAGCGTCTTCTAATGTTAACGGTGCTCGTGCTGCAAAAACAAGTAGTGTGAAAACAAATGTTCAAAAAGCGGTAACAACTGCAGCTTCTGCGAATAAGGGGGTTGGTGCGCGTGCCGCCGCAAAGCAAAAGGTTATACAAACAGGAACAAAAATTGCCGCCGCAACAGAAAATAATGTAGTAAGTCAAGATTGTCAAGACGCTTATTTTGGTTGTATGGATTCTTTTTGTATGATTGAAAATGCATCTGGTGGTCGTTGCAGATGTAGTGACCGTAATGCAGAATTAAATTATATTTTGGATAAAATAACAAAATTGGATGAACAAAGTTATGCTATGGCAACGACCGGCGTTGAACAAATAGAAATGGGTGAAGCGGCCGATGAAGTTATGGCAAAGGCCAAAGCGGCTGAAAAGAAAGCCTTGGGCAAAGATGAAAAAAGTGCTGCTAATGGACAAAAAGCGCGCAAGTTAGATTTATCTGCATGGAATAACACTTCTTTCGAGGAAGATAATGAATTGTTTTTTGAAACAGAAAGTTATAGTGATGGTGTAACAGATAAAGAAGGTGATGCATTACATAATGCAGCAGCAAAATTGTGTGCTACACAAATAAAGGCAGAATGTAAAGCCAGTGCATCAATGTTGAAGTTGATATATGCACAAAAAATTAAATCAGATTGTACTGCTTATGAAAATAGTTTGAAACAACAACAATCTGCCAGTGCGCAAAAATTACAATCTGCAAAACAGGCATTACGCGAAGCCGCGTTGGAGAAATACCAAGAAGCCAATAAAATGGATTTGGGTGAATGTACAATTGCATTTAAAAGTTGTATGCAAACAACTGGTGGTTGTGGAACAGATTGGAAGGGGTGTGTTGGTTTAACCGCTGCCGATAATGCACAGGGGCTTAAGGCAGATCAAACAACTATAAAAGGTAAATTTGCAGATATTACTTTGGGTGCGGCGTCATTGCAAACGTTAACAAATAAAAAGCCATTGTGTGAATCTGTTATGAAACAATGTGTAAACGAAAGTGCACGTGTTTGGGAAACTTTCCTATCCGAAGTTGCCCCTGAAATAAAAAATGCCGAATTACTTGCAGAAGATGACCTAAGAACATCTTGTTTAACGGATGTTGCGGATTGTTTTCAAAAGGCGTGTAATTCAAAATTTGACCCAAACCAAAGTGAAGCCGACTATGATTTGTGTTTGTCTGAACCAGAAATGGTCGCCAGTTTATGTAAGGTAAAATTAGAACCTTGCTTAAAAGTTTTTGGTGGAACCGGTGATTTTGAAAAGGATAGAAATGATAAAGGTAGTATATTATGGAATGGGATAAAAGCAAAATTATTGGTTATGCAAGTTGATGCCTGTTCAAAAGAAGTTCGTGAATGTTTAACAGATGAAAACGCATGTGGTGAAGATTACAGTGGTTGTTTGGGTTTAAGTTCGGAACAAATCGTAAATTTGTGCCCCGCAGAAAAATTGTTAGCGTGCCAAAATAGTTATGATATAAAAGGAGTAAAAGATAATGTACTTAAATTTGCATCTGCCATAGCATTGAATATTGATAATAATATGCTTGAGATTTGTCAATCAGCACTAAAAAATGCAATGAGTACATATTGCGGCGAAGAAGATAAATGTCCGAATTTGACTGTAAAAACAGATCCATTTAAAGATAAATTGGAAGTTAAATTTTGTAGTGTAAGCAAAACTGCTGAAGCTAATAAAACGTGTAGCGCTTCTTTGGATGTGTTCGAAGATAATCCTATTATGATAGGTGACGTGGTTCCAAAGATACTTAATAGATTTGATTTGTCTGAATTGGATCAAACAATCACAGAAGTAGGTAAAGATGGTAAAGAATTAAAAGATGGAAATAAAAACAAAGAAAATGCGATAAAGAAAATAAAATTCACAACGGTAGAAGGTGCTGATGCTGATCATTGGGAAACAGCGCTAGCTACATTACAAAATGCTTTTGATGGTCAATTAAGTTTGATTGAATCGGATCCAAAGGTTACTTTTTGTATGTCTGGACGATTGGTCCAAGGGTTCAAAGATTCTAAAGGTGTTGAACAAGCAATTTCTGATACAAAAGTTGGCAGATTTCCGAATTTGACAAACAATGTCAGAGAGATTCTTTCGGAACAGTTAATTGCTTCTTTGGATAAAGTTTATGCTTCTTCTATAGAAGAAATGCAAACAAAGTTAGATGAGGCGAACAAGAAAATAGAAAGCAGAGTCGGTGAATTAATCACAGACGAAGAACATCAAGATGAGTTAAATAAACAGATGTGTAATTCATATATTGATAACCCTGATTATTCTAGGAGACTTTATAGAAAAAAAACATGGGGTATTTCTGTTGTTTATGATGATAATGATAATGTATGTAAAAGAACATATAGTGAATATGCCTGTGATAATTATGCTTCTCCATTATGTTATAAATGGATGCATGATCCTATAAATGTAGAGGAACGTCCATCTATAAAAATGAAGCAAATATATGGTTCTCGTGCGGAATCTGCTGCTAGACAAGAATTTAGAGATGAAACAACAAAAGACAAATAAAAAAACACCCGTTTGGGTGTTTTTTTATATTGTTAAATATTCATATTTTATGATATAATTTTATTCATATATTTGGAGAGAGTTTATGAAATATAAATATTTCGTTATTGTTATGGCTGTATTGTTTTGCCAAGCTGATTTATTGGCTGCAGCAAAGAAGAAATCAGGTTCATCCCAAAGCGTTGTCCAAAATGGAACAAAGATAGCAAGTGCCACGACAAATAACCTTGTTGATTCAGAATGCAGTGATTCTTTTTTTGGATGTATGGATGCTTTTTGTATTGTTGATAATGTATCTGGTGGTCGTTGTCAATGCAGTTCTGCATTTGCGCCATTAAATGATACACTAAATGAAATAATGAAAATGGATGAAGAAAGTTATGCAATCGCTACATATGGTGTTGATCACATAGAAATGGGCGAAGCCGCCGATGAGGTTATTTCGGCATCTGATAAAGCGTTCAAAAAAGCAATCAAAGATGCAAATGATGAATCTGTTGTTGAAGAAAAAAAGTCAGATACCAAAAATAAAAAGAAAGGACGTGTTGATTTATCTGCGTGGAATACAACCTTTTCTGATGACAAAGATGATGAAGAAAATGAAATAAGTTTTGATGATGACGATATATTCGGCAAATCTGGCGAAGATTTGCGTCAATCTGCGCAAACTATGTGTTTGGAACAGACACCGGAAAAATGTAAAAAATCACATGATATGTTAAAAATGCTTTATACGCAAAAAATAAAATCTGATTGTGCTGCGTTTGAAAATAGTTTGAAACAACAAAAAATGGCAAGTCTTGAGAAATTAGATACTGCCAAACATGCGGTTGTTGATGCTGCATTGACAGAATACCAAGAATCCAATAAATATGATTTGGGGCAATGTATGGTTGAATTTACAAAATGTATGCAAACAACGGCTGGTTGTGGTGAAGATTGGACGGGGTGTGTAAAATTGGCTGCGGCAGAAAATATGAAATCAAATACATCTGCTGTGTTGGCAGAACAAGCAACAATACGTGGTGAATTATCCAGTATAACATTAGCTGCATCTACTATGGATACTATGTTGTCCAAAAAGCCAATTTGTGAACATGTGACAAAACAATGTATGTCTGTAAAAGATAATGTATGGGATGCATTTTTGAAAGATATTGCACCATCACTAAAAACGGCTGAATTAAATGCAGAATCTGATATGCGCACTTCATGTTTAACAAACATATCACAATGTTATATAAAGGCATGTAAAGAAAATATGGATCCAAATGACGAAAATGGCTCGTACGATATGTGTTTATCGCGCCCTGAAAATTATAAATCATTTTGCAAGGTTGAATTGGAACCATGTCTGAATGCCACAGGTGGAACTTATGATAGTCCGGATACTTCAACTTTGTGGGCTGGTGTATTGGCAAAATTATCTGCAATGCGTGTTGATGCGTGTACAGATGAATTTAAACAATGTATCCAAGATAAAGATAGATGTGGCGAAGATTATTCACAATGTATTGGTTTGGATAACGAAGATGTCGCAGATATTTGCCCCGCTGAAAAACTGACAGCGTGTTACAAAGAATATAACGGACAAACAGAATCTGTACGTGATACTTTGATTAAAGTAGCCCAAGGTATTTTATTAAATGTTGATAATAATATGCTAACAACATGTCAAAAAGCGGTTGAAGAAGCAATGGTCAAAGTATGTGGTGATTCTGAAAATTGTAATAATTTAATATTAGCTAATGGTTCCGGCTCCAGAAGTATGGAAATTAAATATTGCGAAGTAACTGAAGATGATGAAGGCAAAATACATTATACAAATTGCCGTGATAACGTTGACGCAATCAGTGATACAGAGTTGGGAAAAATTACTTTGGATATAAATGGTGGAACAAATGAACATGACAGACATTATTTTACAGGTGTTATTAATGGACAAATTGGTTGGGAATATATCACATTAAATGAAAATTCTACCGCAATGATAGATATTGATAAATATATGACAGAAATGACCAAAGCATATGATATGGATGATAAAACAAAGGCAAAAGTAAAGACAGAAATAGAAGATTTAACAAATTCTATAAATATCGCTTTGGATACTTTGGAATCTGACCCCAAAATACAATATTGCACAACTGGACGCCAGGTTGCCGGTTTGAATATCGGTAAAAAACAACAAACTATCGGTCATGATGGAAATGCACGTTTTCCAAATTTAACACAACAAAGCCGTTTAATAATTGCCAGTGCTGCATTGAAACAAGCAATGAAAAATTATTATACAAAATATGATGAATATTCCGAAGAAATTGCAATGGAAACTACCAGATTGGCAAAACGTATGCAAGAAGTTAAGTTGATAAAGCAAATGAAAGACAGGTTGCGCGTGACGCTTGTGTTCGTTTAGGTTCTGGTGATACATTTGCGGCAAGTTCCACAGAAAAATCTGCTAAAAAGGCGGTTGAAATGGCGGGTGGTTCTGAAAATGGTCTTATTGGTCATCACGAAGAATCATCTTTCAGTTATAAACGTGCAACGACAACAGTATTTAATATGGATACGGGTATTTGTCATAAATGTATCAGAACACAAAATTGTTCCAAAGTTAAAAATGGTTATTGTAAAAAATGGGGTGATGAACAAGAAACCTGTACAGATATACAAATGTAAATAATATGAAAAAGATATTAAAGATTTTATTTGTTTGTTTTTGTTCTATTTCCGTAGTGAATTGTTATGGTGCAAGTTCACGTAATACCAAAGTTGCACGTGCTGCAACAACACAAAAAGCCATAAATATGGGAACAAAAGTAGAAGAATCCAAAGCGTCATCTTCCCCATGTCAAGATAAATATAATGCGTGTATGGATACGGGGTGTATGTTGGATAACGATTCTGGTGGGCGATGCCAATGCAGTGATAAAATCAAAGATTTAAAAGACACAGAAAACAAATTAAAAAAGAAAGATATTCAAAGTCAAAAAATGATGACTGATGCATTGGATATCGTTGAAAATGGTGATGAAGTAGAAGATTTAATGGATGATGTTGATATAGACAGCGACAGTTCTGATTATGATTTTGATGTTGCTTCGGATTCTGTGGGCGAAGCACTACGCCAAGAAATGCATGATATTTGTATGGAAAAGATTCCGGAATGTAAAGCACAAGTTTCGTTATTAAAGAATCTGTATTTACAAAAAATAAAATCTGATTGTGCCGGATTTGAAAATGCTTTGAAACAACAAAATATGGCAAGCAAAGATAAACGTGCCACCGCAAAAAAAGCTGTTCGTGCGGCAGCAATGGATAATTATACAGATTCCAATAAATATGATTTGGGTCAATGTATGATTGAATTTACAAAATGTATGCAAACAACAGCCGAGTGTGGCGAAGATTGGACGGGATGTGTTGGAACCGTTGCGCGTGATGCAGTAAAAGAGTCTAAAATAGATAGTATTGCTGTTGCCGGACAAAACTCTTCTATATTGATTGCAAAATCTACGATGGAGGTTCTGGAAAACAAAAAAATAATTTGCGAAGGAATCACAAATCAATGCAAATCTGTAAAAGATGATGTATGGGATGCTTTCTTACAAAATTCAATTTCAGATATAAAACTGGCAGAATCAAAATCTGAATCTAATCTTCGTACATCTTGTTTAACAAATATATCAAATTGCTTTATAAATGCATGTAAAGATAACATAGATTCTGCTGACCCCGATTCGTATGATATGTGCCTATCACGTCCAGAAACAATGAAATCATTATGTCGTGTTGAATTGGAACCATGTTTGGATGCCACAGGTGGAGCATTTAATGAACCCGAAAAATCAACATTGTGGCCATCTGTGTTATCAAAACTATCTGCAATGCGTGTTGATGTATGCACAGATGAATTACAAAAATGTTTACAATCTGATGACAGATGTGGTTCTGATTATTCCAAATGTGTTGGATTGGATACAAATATAATTATTCACATGTGCCCGTATGATAAATTGGTCGGTTGTCAAAATGTATATGGTAATGATGCAATAAAAACAGATAACGATATTTATGAAAAAATTGCACAAATTATACAGGGAACTATATTAAACATTGATAATGATATGTTGCAAACATGTGAAAATGCGGTTGATAAAGCAATGACAAATGTTTGTGGTGATAAAGATTCTTGCTCTAAATTTGCCACAGAAAACAATTTGGGTGCTGGTTCATTAAAATATCAAGTATGTCAATACAGAACAGAATCACCGGATTCCACGGCGGGTTTTGAATATTTTGATTGCCGTGAAAGTATAGATTTAATTTCTGATGCTGAATTGGGGCGTGATAAAAATTCTAAAACGGGCGAATTGGGTAATGTATTGCCTTTTGCGGGTGTTATATCTGGAACGATTCGTTGGGAATCTATTGTTGTTGATGATAACGGAAACATAGATGCATCTGCTTATATTCAATCAATAGAAAAAGATAAAACAATAACAGATGCCGAAAGGACATTGGTAAAATCGGAAGTTGAACAATTAACAAATGATATAAACAGATTAATGACTATGATTGAAAATGATAATATGGTTCAATATTGTATAAATGGTCGTGAAGTCCCTGGAATAACCGACCGGTTTAAACAAAACAAAGCGCGTTTTCCAAATATTGGAAAAATGGCACGCAAAATAATAGCATCCGCAGCATTAAAACAGGCAAAAGAAAATTATTATGCAAAATATGATAAATTGGCAGAACGCATGCAACAAGATTTTGCACAAATATCACAGCGATTATTGGCAAATGAAAAAGCAAATCAAAATGAAATAAAGCGCGAAGCCTGTGTAAATATGGCGGCGGTCAGTGCCTTTGCCAAAGCACCCGTTGGTCAAAATTTGACGACAAAAATTATCATAGGGATACTTGTTTGTGCGGCAATTATTGTTGCTACAGTATTTACTTGTGGTACTGCAGCCGGTGCTGGGTTTGCAGTTCAGGCGGGGGTTGTCGTAGCGGGTGGTTTTACAGGTGGTGAGATAGCAGTAATGACTGTCGGTGCAGCCGTTGTAGCTACTGGGGTTGGATTAATGGCTGCTGATGCGGTTACGGCAAAAAATGAGAAAGTGCTTGCAAATGAACAAGATAATTATGGCAATAATACACAAATACATGGTGAATTTTATGATAATCAATGGAATTATCAGGAAAAAATAACAACAGATTGGGATGAAGACAAATTAGTGTGTAAAAAGTGCGTTGCTGTAAAAAAATGTAAAAAACCGAAATGGCATTTGTTCAGTGATCGTTCATGTGCTGAATGGGAAACAAATGATTTTGTTGATTCTCATTGCACAGAAATCGGATTTTAATTTAATTCTGCTGGATTTTTTATAACCAATATATTTTGTTTTTGTAAATTTTCTATTACTTTATCAACATTCATAATGTTGTCGGATTCCATATAAAATACAGGGGTCAGATTAAAAAATTTTGCTGTATCTAATAATGATGGAATATGATTTGGACTTTGTTTGCCGGCTGCAAACCACATATTGTCATCAAATACCCAAAAATCTTTATCGTCATGTTCATAAATTAAATATTTTTCTGTGGAAATAAATTCACCATCATCTATATTATTTTTATCAAAATATTTTGTAAGTGCATTTTCACATTTATCGTTATCATCAAAATTCACATCTGTCCATGTTGGCATAAAATCATTATCACCTGTGTTTGAATCTGATTCTGTTGGTATATCAAAATCTGTGGGTATTGGAATAGGGGATGTTATATTGTCATTAACATTTGGTTTTTGTGGTTTCTGTTCGCTAACCTTATTAAATACAGACATTGTAAAATTTAACGGGATATTTTGTTTTGCACGTGAAAATGGAATATGTAATTCACGTGGTAAATCTGACGGATATACAATTTGTTCTGGTTCGGGTGATACTGCTTCTTTTGTTTCTGTATTTTCTTGTTCTGTTTTTTTTGTTTCTTTTTTTTGTAAAAATTTTGGTAACGAAATTTCAATAATCGGTTTTTTTGTGCGAATTATAATTATACTTGTTGCTATGTATATTGGTAAAGATGTTAATAATATTATTCCAAATATAAAACCTGTAAATCCATGTAAATGTATGTGTGATAATTTATGTAAATCTGTTACAGAAAATATATTAAATTTAAATAAAAACAACAGTATTCCCCACAGACAAACGAAATAACATATTGTCCATATAAAAAAATATCTGTTGTTTTTTAATATATTTAACATTTTTTTCATAGTTGTATTATAGCCAAAGTATTATATTTGTCAATCAGTGTAAAAAGCTATTTTTTATGTATAAAATACTTTTTTTTATATTTATACTGTGATATAATAAAGCAAAAGGAATTAGGGGAAATATAATGAACTTGTCAAAATTATATAATATTTCGTGTCTTATAGTCGCTTCGTGCTTGATGGTGGAAAGTGGTTTTTGTGCTGATAATCGTGGACGCAGTTTTATGACTGGTGCAACTATTGCACGTATGCCTGCAATGCCAACATTTTCTATTAATACAATGGGAAATACTGCTGTTCAACCTTTGGGGACGGGTACAACGACTGCTACACCAACCCCTGTACCAACACCGGTTCCTGACCCGGTTCCTACTTGTAATACATCATATACCATAGAAAATTGTATGTCAGATGTTAAACACTGTGTTAACACTGGTGCTTTGCCAAATGGTCTGAATGATATGTTTAATATTGATATATTAAAAACTGTCGTAACTGGTGGTATGTATCTATGTCAGGCACACATAGACAAATGTATAAAAGAGGTCAAAGCAGAAATATGCACCACAGATGCATCTGGCAAAAAAACATGTTCATGTAACAATGTTTATACAACATCTTCTGATGTATGGTATGACTTTAATGCACGTGTTGTTCAATTGGAATATTATAATTTTGTTTTGCGTATGACTGGATTATCCCCTGATCAGGCCGAAGGTGCATGTTTAATATACGGCACTGATTATGCCCGTTGGGATCCGGTAAAGGCTGAATGCTTGGTGAAAGTGATTGCTTGCAACAAAGATGAACAAATTACCAACAAATGGTTGTTTGGTGGTGCTGGTAATGATGAACCTGCTGAGGTTTGGAAAAAAACGGGAGATGTTTTCACATGTAATAAAGATTTGTTCGGATTTTCTTTATTGACTAAAACAAAAACAGCTGCTGTTGTTGGTATCGCTGGTGGTGGTGTTTTGGGTGGTGCTTTGGGTGCCGGAATTGGTGCCGGGGTATATGATAAAAATCACAAAGATGGTGATACGGCAACAACCCCAAGTGCGAACCCTTGTGAAAATGAAGAATATCGCGCGTCTTTGGGTAAGAAAATCAAAGATGTTCACATGGATGGTGTGTTAAAGGAGTTTTTATATAAAGATGTAACTGTCACGGGAACTGATGCAGAACAAAAAGTAAATGGAAACGCAATAACAATAAATGATTGGTACAATTTAACCAAAGACCAGTGCGAGGCCATATTAAATCTATATTCAACAGTCGAGGTAGCAAAGTTTGCCGTAGAAGAATGTGAAAATATCCCCGGTGCCATAGCCATAGATAATGCTTTCAAAGAAAAAAGAATAACAGCATTAAATGAAAATTTAATGACAATTGAATATGGGACTAATGGTAATTCTGTTGATATCAAGGTACATGATATGATATGTCATCCTGTGGGTGAAGTAATTACACAGAACACCATAGACAGATATAAAAAGGAATGTTTGTTTAAACCCTTGGCTGTTGGTTTCAGTATAGAAGGTGAACAGAATCCATACTGTAATCATAATGGAATGTGCTTAACGTTGGGTGGAATAAAATTCCAAATAAATAAATTGGAATCTGTATTATCACAAATAGAACCCATGATGCCATCTGCTTCTAAAAAGAAAGAATTGACGAAAGGGCAAGAAATCGCTAAAGATGCTGCTATCGGTCTTGCAACCGCTGCAACAGCTGGTGCAATAGCCACGGGTATCACAGCATTACTTGAACGCAGTAATATATCGTGCAAGGCTGGTGGTCCATGTACGCCTTCTAAGTACAGTGTTGGATTTAATAAATCTCATACAATTCTTTCTTTGAAAGATATTTATATCGAGAACAAGACAACTATAAATATATCATCTGTCATGGATGTTAAAGATTGTCCATCATGGACACGTGCATGTAATGACTACACGGCGCTTGGTATTAACTTTCCTCGTGCATGCTCAACGGCACAAGTAAAATATACAGATGCCAGTGGTAAAACATCTTTGATATATGGGGCTTGTGTAATATCTGGAAATGATTGTATAGAAAACCGTGCGACTGCTGTATCTCATGGTGCATGTGCTCCATTACCATAAAAATATAAATATGTATGATTATAAAAAAACTCCGATAAAACGGAGTTTTTTATATCGCTTTTTTCATATTTTCTTTTATATCACGAATATATTGGCGCAGTGTATCAATAGATACCAATGTCCCATCACGTTTTTCAACGAACCAATAATTCCAACCATTAAAACTGACACTGTGTTGTAATCGGGCGGCCATTACATGAATAGATGCTTTACCATATAAACTATGAACTAATTGCCCATCTTTTGTAATCATAACACGTTCTCCGTGTGGGCTTATTAATGTTTGACCTGTAAATAGAACACCACCACTTATTAATTCTTGAAATGCTACTTTTATTGCATCACGTTTTGGTGCAGAAACTTCAATATCTGTCAAATCAATTGGTTGTATTTTTTCTATGCGTTTTATAGACGCTTCAACATATTTTTTATCTTTATCTATACCTATAAATCTGCGATTTAGTTCCTTTGCAACAGCGGCTGTTGTGCCAGAGCCACTAAAAGGATCCAATATAATATCGTTTTGTTTTGTTGATGATAATATAACACGTCTTAATAAATCCATTGGTTTCTGTGTATTATGTAAACTTTTACCTGTTTCATCTTTTATACGTTCTTCGCCTAAACAAATATTTATATCCCAATCAGAACGCATTTGTTTACCATTATTTAATTTTTTCATAGTTTCATAATTAAATGTATATTTTCCAGTTTTTTTCGGTGTTGCCCAAATCAAAGTTTCATGTGCGTTTGTAAAACGTGTCCCCCTGAAATTTGGCATTGGATTTGTTTTTACCCACACAATATCGTTTAAAATCCAAAATCCCAATTCTTGTAAAACAGCACCAATTTGGAAAATATTATGATATGAACCAATTGTCCACATTGCGCCATTTGGTTTCAATATTCTTTTACATTCTGTTAACCATTGTCTGGTGAATTCAATATATTGTTGTTGTGATTCAAAACTATCCCATTCATCACGAACAGCGCGTGCGGCTGTTTGGTCTTCGGGGCGATAAAGAGTTTTTGCCCCCAGTTGTAAATTATATGGAGCATCAGCAAAAATCGCATCTATACTATTATCTGGTATATTATGCATTAGATCTATACAATCACCACATAAAATTTTATTTAAATACTCTTGCATACTACATATTTTACCATATTTTTATGTAAAAATTTGTTGTTGAACGAATCGGTTTTGAAAAAAAACACTTGATTTTTATAAAAAAGCAATTTTTTTATATCAAATATAATTCTTTACTTATTTATATATGATTGCTATTCTTAAAGAATTATGAGATGTCCTTATTGTAATTCTACTGATAGTCGTGTAACAGATTCTCGCCCTGATATTGGTGATGCTGTTATAAAACGTCGTCGTATTTGTAATGAATGCGGTGCACGATTTATTACGGTTGAACGTATACAAATGCGTGATTTAGTCGTTCGTAAAAAGGATGGAACAACTGAACCATTTGAACGTGATAAATTATATCACAGTATTAAATTGGCTTGCAGAAAACGTGATATCAAAGATGAACAAATAGAAAAATTGGTTGCTTCTATACAACGCAGATTGGAAACAGAAACAACAGATGATACAGTTTCCAGTTCAATGATTGGGCAAATGGTGTCTGATTCTTTATTAAATCTGGATCCAATTGCATTTATAAGATTTGTATCTGTGTACAGAAATTTTTCCAAAGTTGCAGATTTCAAGAAAATCATAGCACAAATCCCCGAAGAGGAAGATAATGCTATCGTTTGCAAATTACCAAAAACATCATTATTCTGAGAAATGAAAAA
>JAKSSZ010000070.1 GCA_024402835.1 Alphaproteobacteria bacterium
TCATCAAAATCTATAAAGACCCGTCTTTCTTCGGCATATTCTATAAGCAAAGAACCATCAGATGCATATAATCGCGAAGCAACCGGCGGAGTATATGTAGCCAATTTTTTATAATCTGGTAAATCATTTCCATAAATTAAAATTAAAACAGCAAAACCAGTTATTACGGAAATTAAACACCAAAATATAAAATTACCAACCCAAGTAAAAAATTTCTTCATTTTCATAGTCAAAACTTTATTGAAAAAAATATAATTTTTCAAGAATTAAAACACTTAACATTGTATATCATCTAAAATTTCTTTCAATTCTGCCATATCCGCAGGCAATTGACTTTTGAAATGCATCTGTTCCCCTGTCACAGGATGTTTGAATTCTAAAACTTCGGCATGGAGCATCTGGCCATGATGATTTTGTAAAAAACTTAACAATTCTGAATCTTTTACCCCACCCAAATGGTTCGTTGGGCGACCATATAATTCATCACATAAAACAGGAAACCCATGCGAAGACAAATGGACACGAATTTGATGTGTGCGACCTGTTAATAAAGTGCATCTAAACATAGATATATTTGCTTTTGTCCAAACATCCGCAACGTTAACTATTGTATGTGCTGATTTTCCACCTGTTTTTACCATTGTCATCTTTTGTCTGTTTCTGCTGGAACGTGCGATATTACCAACAATATCTGCGCCACCCCAATTTGGAATTCCCCAAGCAAAAGCAATATATTTTCGTGTTAAATCATGAATGGAAAACATTTTTACTAAATTACGATAAGCCATATCAGATTTTGCGAACACCATTACACCACTGGTATCTTTATCCAAACGATGAACAACACCAGGTCTGGTTTCACCACCCAACGCAGATAAATGTGTATATGCTAATAAATTTTGTACCAAAGTCCCCGTTTTATTGCCCGCAGACGGATACATAACAACACCACGTGGTTTATTTATTACAATAATATCATCATCTTCGTATAAAATATCTAAATCAAAATCTTTTGATATATTATCTATTGCTTTATCAGATATTTTTTGTTGTATTTCTACTATAAATTCATCGTCTAATTTTGTCTTGTCCGACAATTTTACTTTACAACCATCTTTACGAACTATATTAAATTTTTGTATTTCACTGCGTGAAAAATCTGTCATCTTAGAAGACAAAAATTTATCTATTCTTATTCCAACATCGGATTCTGTGACAATAAAATTTTGTATTTGTGTCATATTATTTATATTCTTCCCAATTTTTACCACGGGAACACTTTGAAATATCTATTGAAAAATTCGTATTTTTATCCACAGGACATATCAACATACCAGTTGTTGTTTTATCTTTGTTTTTTTCTTTCTCATCTACATTAAAATAAGCAAATTGTATTGTTTCTGGGCTATGTACACATACTAATCTTAAATCACCCTCTACTTTTCCTTTGGAAGAAACCCATACACGAACACTATCGGTTTGACCATAACATGGAAAAGAGTCCAGATAATATAATATCATTCCTTTCTTCACTAAATCTTTGTTGTTTCCGTATATTTTACCAGTATATTGATACAATGGCAGCCCCGTAACCGCACCCCAATCTGTTGATGTAGAAAAAATACTTACGCGCGCCGAACTATCTGCAACAGCAACTACACAGAAAGCAAACAATACAAACAAAGACATTATTATTTTTTTCATTTCACAATTTCTTTTATTTCTATGGTTAATTTCTTTACACTTTCTGGATTTACGAATAACTTTTGACTAAAAGTTATGCTTGTCTTTGGGTCTATAAAAGTAGCAGGTGGTTCTATAACCTGACTAGATATTTGTTCTTTGTTTTTATCAAAAGAATTCAAAACAATTTTTGGAACACCATATATTTCATTTGTTTGATTTTTTAACATTCCAGAAACAAGTATATATAACTTTCCATCCTCGTCCGTTTTTACTTTATTTTCTGTAATCATGGCAACAATAGGTTTTCGCTTCATTGATTGTGTTTTATAGATAGTTAAAGCGACAAAGCAAAAACACACCACAGCCAACAATGCACATACAGACAAACAAAACTTTACCCATACAGATTTGTATGTGTTTGTTTGTGGCGCCCAAACATGTCCGCAAATAGCGCATTTAACATATTTGTTTGTCATACGATTTAAAGTATATTCTGTTTTACAAAAATCACATTTTATTTTCATAATATTATCTATAGCATAAATTATTTTAAAAACAAGGATTGATATTTATTTTGTACCTTTTGTTGTATCTGTGACAGTGCGTTAAAGAAATCTGCAACTGTTGCATTAGCATTAGCCGACACACCACCAAACAAAGTTGTTGTTATTGTTCCAGCAACAGATTCTTGTCTAACTATCAAAGAAGCCATTCTTGTCAATTCAGGGAACGAAGCATCTGTAAAATTAGCAGTTTTACCTTTGATATCCCAATAAAAATCTGTATTCACAGAATCTTGTATTCTGGAAGAAACAGATAATCTGGGTGTCACAGACCCCGTATAACCAACAGTCACATACATAGCCGATATTTTTCCCATAATAACATCCAAATTTTGTATTATTTTTAATATCGCAGGTTTATCATCAGACACAATAGATAATCCAGATAAAGTTAGATTGGTAGTATATAAATCATCTGCAACAAAACTTGAAAATTTACCAATATCCGACAAAGAAAAAGTATTTTTTACATTCATATCTCGGGAATCCGAAGTCATTATTCCAGAAACTATTGCAGAATCCGTAGAAAACACAGAGTTTATATTTGTTCTGGTGGAAAAAGAAATATTATCTGCGGATAATTTACCTATCTTTAACTTTTCATGAAAATTTCCCAAATTCGCATTTACAAACTTTGTATTTACTATATCTTGTTCACCCAGATTTAATGCGCTTAACATCATAGAATCTTTTTTATTATCGGATGGCAATCTCCATAAATAATCTGTATTACCACGATTTACATTTGTTGTACCAACCAAACCACCAGTTTGATTTATCCCAATATCTACACTATTTATACGAAAAACACCAAAACCACCATAAGTATTAGTTCCCTGAACAAAACCTATTTTGCCTCCACCCAAATTTACTATTTCACGTGTTCTTAACGGTGATATATTGCTATTAGATAATAATATCACCCCTTGGAGCATAGATTTATTATTTACATCCACAGATTTTACTATTCTTAATTGATAGTTTTCACTATTTTCTTGTGATATATTTTCTGGCAATCCATATTCTATTAAATCTGTTATTTTTACACGTGTTATATTTTTACCAGTTGGCAACATAAGTTCTTTTTTATTTTCTATAATATATTTTTCTAATGCTATTTGGACATCTTGCATCTGTTGTGTAATTGCAATATTTTTTGCCCTATTCACTGCATTTTGTTGATAACGAAAAACAAAAGGTATAATGATAATAGCCAATGCTATTGTCATAATCAATTCTCCCAGCATACCGCCACATTGTTGTTTTATAAAAAATTTCTTTTGTATTTTCATTGTGTTAATTGCCAATCTTTTTTTGTTATTTCTTTAAAAGTATCTAACTTTGGTGTATCCGGTGTTTTTGCGCGCGTTAAAACAAATTTATTAAAAGCCGGTGGCACATTTGTTGGAAAAACCCAATTACCTATCTGTAATGGTGCAACCGAAGAATATAACAATTCACCAGATATCGGTAATCCACTATTATCATAAAATACCATATCGGTCGCAGATAAAAATGAAGTAGAAACAGT
>JAKSSZ010000071.1 GCA_024402835.1 Alphaproteobacteria bacterium
CTTTAGTTGCATACGCTAAACACGTATAAGCAAAACACACACCGTTACAAGTAGACAAATCTTGAAATCTAATATAATTATCATTTATCAATTTACGTCTAACCATTTTAGTGGTGTTACCAGAATTAGTAATTTTAAAAGGAATAACGTTTTCATATTGTTCTATTGTCCCATCATCTTTATCACCATATATATTAAAAATCACGATATCTGGATTATAGCTATCCGCTAATTTAATTAAAGTCGCATATAAATTTGTATCAACAACATCATCTGAATCCATTATTAGTATAAAATCTCCACCCGCATTATCCAAACCAATATTTCTAGCACAAGCAGCACCAACATGTTTATTGTCAATATATTTTATTCTATTATCAGAATACGACTTTACCACGTTTGACACATTGTTTTTTGTAGAACCATCATTCACAATTATTAATTCAAAATCTTTAAATGTTTGATTCAATACAGATTCAATTGCCGGTCTTAAAAAATTTTCTGGAGTATTATATACCGGCATTATAATGGAAATTTTAGTTTGTTCGTTTGCGGACACCATTTATATTACCTCCATATTTTAACAACCAACAGCTCATAATCTGGACCATATTTATAGTATAAATACGAAGCCCTGTGCCAACCACTCAGAATAAAATTATCGTCCCCACTTATACAAATAACAGATTTTGATGGATCATAACCATTTTTATCTATAGATTTTATAAGTGTTTTATATTTTTTAACAGAACGCATTTGTGTATTTTCCGAAAACATACCATCAAGAACACATTCTTCAATACGTTTTGTATAAACAGTGGGGTTTTGAGATTCCAAATATTTATAATATGCTGTTTCGTTTATTTTAATATATTCACCATTTTTTTCGTTTTTACATTTAAGATCTTTTAATTTACATTTAACAAGCTCAAATTTAGTTCCATAACCACATGCCTCTGCTGGTAACGACACATTAAATTCTTGTTTAAACTTTAAATAATTTTCAAAAAAAGCTGTTCTTTTATCTATACGTTCAATTGCATCTTTATAATAACGATGATTTTTAAACGAAAACACCCTACACCCCAAAATACGCAAAACTTTATATTTGTGGTCTTTTGAATTGTCTACATTTAATAATATTTTAAAAAAATCATGTTTCATAACACACCTTTATTCGCTTGTTAAATCTTTTCAAAAATCTATCTTTTAATTTTTCTATCTGTTTTACGACGAACTTGAAAAAAATATTTTAAATTCATTTAATTTTCCTATAATTTCTTATTATCAATGCAACACCAATAATACCATACAAACCATCAATAAAGCAACTACACAATACAACGCCACTATCGCCCTTTTCTGATGCCTTAAAGTGCGCCATTCTTTATTATAAATACGTGGCGAAAAAGCCAAAGGGTCTTTATTAAATGGTTTGTTTCCCTTTTCTATAATAGAAATCAACCACGCTTCAAATTTATCAGGGATATCAAAATCATAATTTTTTGATACCGGTGATTCCCGAAGCATTTTTAAATACTCGTGTCGATGGGTATCTAAAAACTTTATTCCTTCTATTATGGCATCAAAATCATTATTAAAATCATTTGCATTAATAAACGCTTTTGAATTAAAATCTTTGGCTACAATCGGATTTCCAAAATAAATCGGAACACTGGTCGCAAAAAAAGGATCAAAAAGTTTTTCTGTGGTATATCCATTTGAAGAGCTATTTTCAAATGCAATTGTAAATTTATACTTTTTTAAAAGTTCCCTTTTGGATTCACCCCAATTACCTTTGTGAGTTTCCAATTCTGGAATGTCTATATTATGTAAAACGCGTCCCGGACAATCAACATGTTTATATTCCATTAATTTTTTACAAAAATCTTGTCTTAATTGACTACCTTCACCAGCTGTAGAATTTGAATAAATAAAATTACAAAACTTACGATTAGCAAAATCATCTGTTATAAAAGATCTGACTGTCTAATATCTTACGGGGTAAAAAACCGTTTAATTTTCTGAAATATCTGTCGCCAAAATCTATAAAATCAAACCCGGACGCATAATCATAATAATTAAAATTTGGTATAACATTTTCACCCGTAGTAAAAATTTTTACACAATTATTATAATTCCTAAAATCTCCACCAAAACAAGAACAAAATAAAAAATCAGGTTTATCAGTTATTTCAACATTATAATGTTTTTTTAATATATTAATTATCTTATTATTTGTTTTGTTAAAACCTTTCCAAAAATCACAAAAATCTATTTTTATATTTTTTTTCATAAGTTATCCAATTTTAATTAAACCTGTTGTATTTTATAACCTTTGCAAGCCATTTACGATAATTTCCACGATTTTCACGACCAACAATAAAACATGATGAATAATGAATCAATTGACGTTTCAAATAATTTCCAAAATGTGGTTTAAAATCATGCTTTGATAATTCCCGTTCATAATTTTGAATATCCGATTGTTCCAAGCGAATATCTTTATCGGTATATTTAAATTTATTATCATCAAAAAATTGTTTCATATAATCAGTCACACCGATTAATTGTGGAACGGTTGACCAATGTTCTGTTGGTTTTGTTTGAACCGTAAATAATGGTTGTGTTTATCTTTTTTGTTTCGTTTATCAGATATTGAACACACGTATTATCAGATTTAATAATAGAATTACGTTTTATTTGTATAACCGTTCCACCAGATTTCATAAACAATGCCAAATGTAATGCAGTTCCGGCACATCCCGCCAAATATTTACAATCTTTGACACACGCAATCTGTTGTTTTAATGGTAGTGTTTCGGGATATATTATATGATACCCATTTTTTTTGAATATATTTTGAATTTTTTCTTCTCCCCAAGTTTTTCTGTCATCTGGCATTTTTGCACGGGAAACATATATTTTGTCATACTTTGTTTTATTTGATGGTATGTTTTTTGATATTTTGTCATAAATTTTGCCAAACACAGGCGAAGAAAAACACTTTACATCAAATTGTTGGGATGGAATATAAACATTACGAAAACGTGTTGTTTTATTTAAAACAATTATATCATCGTGTTTAATCCCCAGAAATTCCACCAATTCATACATATAATTTGGAATTTTTTCAACACCACGTTCGTTTACAATAACAACTTTTAAATTTGCGTATTTTTTATTCAATAACAACCATGCACGATTCAGGTGTTCTATTAAAAAATGTCCGAATGCCATTTTGCCCAAATGGCATAAATACAAAACATCTGCATCAACATACGGGATGTTATCATGATTAAATTTTGGCACAAATTGACCACGACGACCACGATGACACTGAAACGAAGATTTTACAAATTTATATTTATCATCAAAAACACCAAAACCGTGTTCGTGCTCATTGGCAATAATACCATTTGGTATTTTTTCAAAATGTTCGCCAGATTCTATCTTATAGTTTTTTATAATGCCGTGGAGATATTTTTTATAACAGTTCGGCGCATATATTTTTAACATTAAACAACCTTTTGAAATTATTCTAGCTAATATATTTTATATTGGCAACAAGATTATTATTAGTTATAATTATGATAACAATCAAAGGAAATACTATGAAATCTATTAAAATATCTGTTGTAATACCAATGTATAACGCAGAAAAATTCATAAAAACCTGTGCGGAACATTTACTTCACCAATCTTATAAAAACATGGAATTTATCTTTGTTGATGATGGAAGTAGCGATAATTGCGGAAAAATTAT
>JAKSSZ010000072.1 GCA_024402835.1 Alphaproteobacteria bacterium
CCTGAGATGCGGTGGCGCCAAGACTTGCGAACAACGCCCAACCGGAGGAGTATGAAAGGTCAGACGCGCAGTAGTGTGCACAACTAGAAGCACAACTGGGGCACACAACATCACGACAAGTACCAACATATACATGAGCTGAGGATAACTTTTGTAATGTTCCACCTGTTGGAGTAAATCCTGTTATGCTACACCAACAAAACTCTTCATCATCAGAGTTCTCAACTGGTGTACCTATTACGTTTGTTCCAAATGTTGTAGTACATGTTGCTTGGCCCTTTACGGTGCCATAGCTATACTTAAGCTCAAAATCACCAGGGTCCATACTATTTGATGAACAATGAGAAGATATATTATTATCATAATCATAACAAGAACCCTCACCAATATTTCGATAATAGTATTCGTTTGACCAACTCGTTGCATTATCACCAGATATACCCAAACTTTCCAGTTTTGTCGCAATATCGTCTTCTGAAAAATCATAAACATCAGAACCATAACCATAATCAAAAACAAAAGTATCAGAATAAAAAAACAATCTATCTATTATCTGTGTTTGGACAAATTGTTCATGTGTTATACCCATAGACGACAACATTTCTTGGTAACCACTTTGAACCATTGATATTACTTCTGGGGTCAGGGTCGCTTTTATCTCATCTTCGGTCACTGTCGTTTTCCCTGGGAACAACTGTTGCGCAACTGATACCTCTACACCCGCGACAGATGCTAAAACTGACAATGGATATGACGCCCCACTAACCTTATGATAACCCGTTACACAATCAAAGTTTATACTGCATGTTGGAACAACCGCATTACAACTGGACCCGTAATATGTTCGACCACTTGCTGTTTCGGTCCCGTATGTCACATTCTTGGAATGTGCGGGGGCGGTTGGTTGCGTACAATTTACCGAACATGTTTGATAACACTGATTTTGTGCACTCGCACCACTATCAGATGTATAGTTTGTTGGACATGCGTTTATACCCTGATTATTTGTTGCATCATACGTTACATTTGTTAAGCCGGGACAGTAACTGTTTGCTGGACAGATGGTTCCTGTTCCCTCACTCCCTGCGGCAAGGTAATTTCCCGCACTTATATTATACAATATATCTTCATAGTTTGCGTTCGCTGTCGCTGTGGAGTTATTTTCATATACACCCAATTCTTCCACTGTTGCTGCACCGGTATAGGTTGTATCTGCCTGATAACTTCCGTTTGCTGGGGCGCCTGTTACTGTATTACTTGGTTCTGCGTATGCTGAACCTACCACACTTATTGCAAATATGCTTGTTAGTATTAGTTTTTGTTTCATGTATCCCCCCATTATAATTATAATTTTAACGACCATTTTTTGTAAAAATGTATTTGGGCAGAATTCCTATTTATGATATAATATAAACAACATGACAATTTAATGGTCGTTTTTTGTATTTTTTTATTTTTAACAGTGATAGAACAGTGAAAGTAAAAAAATCGGGCGAACCCGATTTTTTTATTTTATACAAACAAAACACTATTTTGTCTTTTGATTTGCTTTGTTTACAATACGTGTTTTTGCTGACAATGCCCCCGCAATATCAGAACCGTATAAACGTAATCTTTCAACAAACCAATTTGCGACCATTTGTTCTGTAGTCCATGATGGTGTTGCGTTATTATTAAACATACGTATTAAATCTATATCTTTGATATTATTTTCTGCGGTGGCTGGATAATTTATTACATCATAAGCCGCATATTTTGTAAAATTATCTGTATACAACAATGCCAAAGTCAAAAAATTCAAACTATCCAAAGATTTTCTTGTTTTTATTAATTTGTGTTTTATTCCTTTGGCTGTTTGGATTCTTTTAAAAACCTGACCATACAAAATATGTGCAATACGCGTATTTAATTGCTCACGATGCGCCAAATAATAACAAACATTTTGATCTTTGATATCAAATTTTTGTGAAAATTCTGTATCTGTCAACAAACAGCAATCTTCTACTGTTTTTCTATCATAAATACCAGTCGCAAAATCACCTTTCTGGAAATTTGCTTTTAACTCCTCGTCACTCAAACATACCAAATCACGTATAAATTTATTTTGTTCCATTATATACTCCTGTATAACACAACAATAATATAATACTTTTTTTTATTTTGTCAATAATATATGTTTGTTATTCTGATTTTTTATTACCAGATATTGCTAATACAGCAAATAAAGCACTTAACCACAAAACCACCGGGACAATTATTTTCTTTATAATCCACCACGCTATTATACCAGCATGATAGAATAATTTACCAATTCCTATGGCTAAAAACAATAACATCAACCCAAATGTTGTAAATATATTACTATCTATTATTAAATTATGTGTTTCTATTGCGCTATTTGTTGATACTTTTCTACAATAAACATACTGTATTTTCTTTACCCAACATTTTATTATTTTTGGTATTCTGCATAATCTGTTAATAATACTTGCTATAAAAAAATATATGTATTTAATACCGTACCATAATATAAAAAACACATTATGTTGCCAAATTTTTGTGATACTTTCTTCCAATGGGGAACTACTATTTATAATTTCTAGTGCATTGGTATTATTATAATCTGTTTTCATAAAACCACCTTTATACACAATTTTTATCAAACTTTTTATTTTTTTTTAGTATGGATTAAAAAATCTCCCACAAATACATTATGGGAGATTTTTATACATTTCGTAAAAATATTATTTTTTACGTGGATATTTAACAGCAGCCTGTGCAGCAGCCAAACGTGCAATAGGCACACGGAATGGGCTACAAGAAACTGAATTAAACCCAACTTGGTGGAAGAATTCCACAGATACAGGGTCACCACCATGTTCACCACAAACACCCAAATGGATATTTTCACCTTTTGTGGAACGTGCTTTTGCAACAGCATCCTTTATCAACAAACCAACACCCAATTGGTCTACGGATGCAAAAGGATCTGCGACATAAACACCACGTGCGCGATATTCATCCAATATTTTACCAGTATCATCACGTGACATACCCAAAGTTGTTTGAGTTAAATCATTTGTTCCAAATTCAAAGAATTCGCAACTTTCTGCTATTTCATTAGCCAATAATGCAGCACGTGGCAATTCAATCATAGAACCAACTTTATAATCTATGCTTTCGCCTGTTTCTGCAAACAAAGAATTAGCAGTTGCATCTATAACAGATTTTACTATATCTACTTCTTTTTTGGAACCAACCAATGGAACTTCTATTTCTGGGAATACACGAACACCCATTTTTTTACATTCCAGCGCAGCGGACAAAATAGCACGAGTTTGCATTTCGCAAATCTCTGGATATGTGATAGCCAATCTGCAACCACGATGTCCCAACATTGGATTTTGTTCTTTTAATGCTTCACTGCGAGTTTTTACGAATTCTACAGTTTTACCGATATGTTGTGCAAGTTCTGCCATATCTGCTTCTGTGTGTGGTAAAAATTCGTGTAGTGGTGGGTCTATTAAACGAATAGTTACTGGTAATCCATCCATAATCTTGAACAATTCTACAAAATCTGCTTTTTGATATGGTAATAATTTAGCCAAAGCCGCTCTGCGTCCTTCTTCATTATCTGCCAATATCATTTCACGCATATCTTGTATACGGGATGGATCAAAGAACATGTGTTCTGTTCTGGCCAATCCAATACCTTCGGCACCAAAATCACGTGCTTGTTTTGCATCTTTTGGTGTTTCAGCAT
>JAKSSZ010000073.1 GCA_024402835.1 Alphaproteobacteria bacterium
TTTCAGAGCCGAAAAGAAAAATGTTAAGTTGCGAATAATATTTCCAGATGTTTGGGAACAAACTTATAAAAATTTATACGCACAAAAGTGTGTCGATAAATTTGAAAAATTTTTATTCAGAAAATTATATCGTGTGTTGCGATATGAAAATGGTTTGGTGTATGGCATTGATGCGGCAAATATCGGAAATGAAAAGAAAAATTGGAATATGTTTGCAACAGAAACATCAAAAAATAATCTGGCACAATCGGTCGCTTTGTTGGCAAAAAATTCTTATAAATATTATAACGAAACAATGCTGACAGAAAAAGATTTAGCCAGATTTCGTTGTGGAACACAATTATTTGATGCAGATTGGTTGGAATCTTCATCAAATCGTTGCAGAACATTGGTAAGTTTTTATTATAATTTTGGAAAATTATACAATCATGCAAAATTAAAAGAAATGGATGATTCTATAACGGTTGATGATGTTATTGAAAAAACACGTGGGTATTTTGATGGTGGAATTTCTATAATAACCCAAGGAAGCAATTTTACCGCTGATTTAAAATCTATATGGCTGGAAAACTTCAAGCATTTTGATTAAAAAATTGGTTTTTGTTTCACCTTGAAAAAACAATAATTGTGCTATATTATAAAGTATCAAAAGGGGATATGATGACAAAAACAACTGGCATAGAACTTTATTTTAAACGTATATTTGGACTTATGGCTGGCGCTGTTGGTGTAACAGCATTGACCGTATGTTTATTTTTGATGTCTGGTATGTACGGATTTTTGTTTAGTAATGGTGGTATGTCTGTTTTATATTATGTTATAACATTTGGTGCATTGGGATTTGTTATTTGGGCACAAACACGTATATTTTCAATGAAGACATCAACGGGGGCGTTATTATTATTTATTTATTCTGTTTTAATGGGTATATGTATTAGTCCATTAATTTTATCTGCTTCGGGCTTTTCTATTCTTTTATCATTATTCTTGGCAATAATAATGTTTTTATGCATGTCTTTGTTTGGTTATAAAACAGTAAAAGATTTATCTGGTCTGGGGACATTTTTGTTTATTGGAATGATAGGTTTAATTTTGGTTGGGATATTATCTATATTTATAAGTTTTGGTTCGTTGTTCAGTTCAATTATTTGTTTAATTGGTATATTGGTATTTGCAGGTTTTGCTGCATACGATATGCAAATGTTAAAACGTATTTATTCAGTAATAGATGATGAAACACATGGCAAGAAACTTGCAGTATTGGGTGCTTTGCACATGTATATTTCATTTGTAGCATTATTTGAATATATATTGGGTTTAACAAACAGAAATTAAAAAAGGATGAAAAGATGGCTTTTAAAATAGAAGCAAATAAATGTGTGGGTTGTCAAACTTGTATGGCTGTATGTCCAGCCATGGCTATATCGGCTGAAAATGGTAAATGTGTTATAGATAAAACAAAATGTATGCAATGTGGAACTTGTGCAAGTGTTTGCCCAATGTCTGCAATAACAAAAGAAAATTAAAATTATTTTGGGGGATATTATAATGCCAGCAAAAACAGTTAATGATATTGTTGCTTTGTGTAAAAGACGTGGTTTTATATTCACAGGTTCCGAAATTTATGGCGGACTGGGTGGGGCTTATGATTATGGTCCATACGGCGTAGAATTGATGAAAAATATTCGTAATGCGTGGTGGAACTTTATGGTTTATGCACGTAATGATATCGAAGGGCTTGATGCCGCTTTGATAAGTAACAAATTACTATGGAAGTATTCTGGACACGAAGGTTGCTTTTCTGACCCATTGGTCGAATGCAAAAAATGTGGTGCCCGTATGCGCCAAGATAAAATGAAAGACATAACAAAATGTGATAATTGCGGAAGTTCCGATATTACCGAACCACGCGCCTATCAATTAATGATGGGGTTGTCTATTGGTGCAACGGCGGATGGTTCTGTAAATGCTTATTTGCGACCAGAAACAGCAACAACAACATACGTTAATTTTAAAAACGTTTTGGATGCTAAACCTCATAAATTACCTTTTGGAATTGCACAAATTGGTAAAGCATTTCGTAATGAAATATCTCCACGTGGTTTTGTTTTTCGTATGCGTGAATTTGAACAAGCCGAAATGCAATATTTTGTAAATCCCGCCGAAGATGAAAAGTATTTTGAATACTGGAAATCTACTCGTTTAAGTTGGTGGATAAATGTTTTAGGTATACCACAGGAAAAATTAAGATTTTTGCCACATGTAAAATTGGCACATTATGCAAAAGCCGCTGTTGACATAGAATACGCATTCCCAGATGGTTTTGATGAACTCGAAGGCGTTCATAATCGTCAAGATTTTGATTTGGGTTCTCATACAAAGGGACAAAATGAATTTAAATTGTCAGCTAATGTAATGGAAAATAAAGACTCTACAACAAAACTTGCATATTCTGATGCCCAAACTGGTGAAAACTTTATACCTTATGTTATTGAAACTGCTATGGGTGTAAATCGTGCTATGTTGGCTGTAATGCTGGAAGCATACACCGAAGAAGATTTGGGTGATGGTAAATCCAGAACAGTTCTGAAATTGAAACCTTGGTTGGCGCCGGTAAAAGCAGCCGTTATACCTTTGGTCAGAAATGTCCCAGAAATAACAGAATTATCAAATAAAATCACAGATGATTTAAGAAAGTTATCAATCGGTAAAATAGAATTAGAAAATTCTGGTAATATCGGTAAAAACTATCGTCGTCATGATGAAATTGGGACACCGGTATGTATAACCATAGACCATCAAACTTTGGAAGATAATACTGTCACTGTGCGTTATCGTGATACAATGGAGCAAGAGCGCATAAGTATAGATGATATAACTAAAAAAGTTTTGGAAATTACACATCAATAAAAAAATCGCCCGTTTGGGCGATTTTTAATGTTGGTTTTGATTCATCATATTTTGCATAAACATTGATTGAATTTTTCTTTGACCACGAACCAATGTTGTATATTTTGCGTGTGTTTTGTGTGGTGGTTCGTATTTATTGTATATGGTACTTATTTCTGTGAAACTATCAGAATATTCTTTATTTGCGGTTTTTAACCATTGTTCTTTATATTTTTCTGGTAATTCTAGCTTTTTATTAGAATTTGGTGATTTCATTATCGTTTCTGACCATTTTGCACGATACATAGACATTAAACCACGTAAATAACCATATACTGGATTATCTATATTTTTCCTTGTTTTTACAAATGTTTCCAAATGTTCCAAAGATTTTTGCCATGCCTGACCCAATGTCATACCATTTGCCCAATTTATAGCCGCTGTTGAAAAGAACATAATAGAAAAATTCTTTGCAAGTTTTTCTTTGTCTTCTTTTGATATTTGTTTTCCTTTTTCGTCAGCAGTCAATATTCTCAATTGTTCTTGAATTATTGGTTGTTGAAAGAAAATGTTACTTTTATCGTTGTTTGCCATAATCACACCTCTTGGTTATCACCCACAACCATATATATAGGCAAAAAATCTTGTTTGTCAATAGTGTTTTTTATGATTGACTTTTTTTTTATATTATTTAGGATATTATTCCGTAAGGGTGTAAACAGATAGAGAGTATTTCATAATAAAAAGGAAAGATATGATAAATAAACATTTATATGCTGTTTTTTTTATGGCTTTGATATCAAATTGCGCTGTGGCAACAATGACAACTAATGCTTCAAC
>JAKSSZ010000074.1 GCA_024402835.1 Alphaproteobacteria bacterium
TCGGCCACCAAACACCTCTTACTGACATAATTTTATCATTTTTCCGCATGATTTTCAATGTTGAATGTGAAAAAAATTGTGTTTTTGTTCCTATGTATAAAAAAATAATAAACAGTATAATATAATTATGAAAATGACTTATTTTATATTTAAATCTGTGCCTTATATATTATCAGTTGTTGGTGGCGGGGTCGTAATATGGTTTTCTTATAAATATATACATTCTGAACGATTGATAGATTTAATGACAAACGTATCTGCCTCTTTGCTGTCTATACCGTTAGTGTTTTTGTTTTATGAATATTCTAATTATCGTATTCAAAGTAGGGTAAGTCAGTATGAAAAAAACAAGTTATATGCAGAAATTAAAACATTGACAAACAGAATATTAAATCAAGTTCGACATGTTTTGGGATTAAAAGATATAAATAAATTTATAAATGATTCTTTGAAATACACGAATAAAATAAACATCAAAGATAAACAGATAACGATTTTAGAAAATACTGCGCATAGATTGGAAAAAATACTGTATAAATCGGAAAGAATTCAGAATCTAGAAGTTCAACAGATTCAAATATTGTCATATTTGATACAAACATTAAATGAAACAATTAACGAATATAAATTTCATAATAATAAAAAAGAACTTGCTAAATATTTGGCAACTTTGGTTTTGTGTATAGATGATTTAGAACAAACAATAAAATAAAAACCGCAATAATCTGCGGTTTTATTTGTGGTGGACGCACAGGGACTCGAACCCTGGACCCACTGATTAAAAGTCAGTTGCTCTAGCCAACTGAGCTATGCATCCAAAACTTTGTCATCCAAAGCGAACAGTATTCTATCAGTATATAATCTTATTTGCAAGTATTTTTTATATGTTTGTAAAATTTATCTGTATCTGTCCAAAAATGTCTGTATAAATGGGTATAATATAATTGTACTCAAGGGGTAAAAATGTTAGATACAGGAACAAAGCAAAAATATTTAAGATTGGCCAAAGAATACTTAAATAAAAACTATGAATCGGATGATTCGTGTAAAGCAGATGAATTTTGTTGTTTAACAGAATCGCGTATCTGTGATATAAATATTCCATATTTTCCGGAACCTATGAATCCAAGTTTTTCTGAAAAGTTATTTAATTTGATAAAAAAACAAAATATCACGGAAACAGAATGCTATAAAAACGCTAATTTAGATCGTAGGTTGTTTTCTAAAATCAGAACAAAACATGATTATCAACCAAGCAAGAATACTGTTTTTGCACTTATTTTCGGATTAAAATTATCATTGGATGATGCAAATGATTTATTAGATTCTGCTGGCTATTCTATTTCACATAGTTTAAAAATGGATGTGTTGATAGAATTTATGATAGTGAACAAAATATATAATATATTTGATATAAATGAAATTTTATATCAATACAAATGTCCATTATTGGGAAATATAGCAAAGTAATAAAGTCGTATTATATGCGACCTTTTGTTTTTTTTATTTGTTAAAAATGTCTTGTCATATAACAAAAGGACACGACATGAAAGAAAAAAATAAAACAAAAAAAACGCAAATAACAGAAATAGTATTTATACTTGATCGTTCTGGTTCTATGCATGGTATGGAAACAGATACTATTGGTGGCTTTAATTCAATGTTAAACAAGCAAAAAGAAGCGAATATAAATGCTATTGTATCAACGGTATTATTTGATCACGAAATAATAGTTTTACATGATAGAAAGAAAATAAATGAAATCCCATTGATGACTAATAATGATTATCAGCCACGTGGTTCGACGGCTCTTTTGGATGCTATTGGTTCTTCAATCAAGCATATATCTAAAATACATGAAATAGCTAGTTTGGAAGATAGACCAACGAAAACTTTATTTGTAATCACAACAGATGGCAGGGAAAATGATAGTCAAACATATACTGTTGATATCGTTAAAACAATGATTTCAATTCAAAAAGAAAAATATAATTGGGAATTTGTCTTTCTGGGTGCTGATATAGATGCAATATCAACTGCTCGTGAAATAGGTATAAACGAAAAAAATGCTGTTGAATATACAAAAGATAGTCGTGGTACACGTGATATGTAGGATACAGTGGGGGATATGGGCGGGATGTATAGTGAATGTTGTGATTTGCCAACAGATTGGAAACAAAAAATAGAAAAAGATAATAAACGTAAAGGTAAATAAATATAGGGGAAATCAAAATCCCCTATATTTATGATTAAGATAAGTCGAACTTTTTGTGCTTCTATTATTTTAAATTACTTGACAATATACTTTTTTTGTATTATGCTTAAATTTGAACAAACACAAAGGAGTTGTTTATGAAAAAAAATTTAACATATTTTTTATTAGCAGCCACTGCATTGGCACCATCTTGCAGCAAGTCGGTTGATAATGGTTGTAAAGAAAATAACGGTAAAATGGATACGGTACGTGTTATTGGTGCAGTACCAACCGATGATGGTAAATATTTGAAAGTCGTTGATAAAAATTCAAACGAATACATAATAGATGTTTGTCAGAAGTGTAACAGTATAGATTCTGTTTGTGATGAAAGATTAAAGGCGGCATTTTTTGCAGAACGTGGTGATACTCTTATGGTGGAACACAAAAGCACGAAATACAATCCAAACAGAGTAGCAGTTGTGAAAAATTTGACTATGAACAGACTTAAACAAGAATATGTTCGTCAAAGATAAAACAAAATTTATATAAACAAAAAGCCCCTAAATGGGGCTTTTTGTTTTGAAAGAAACAGTTTTATCTTGATAAACTAGATTTTATTATAGTTAATGCTTCCTTTAATGTATTCATCGGGATATTAAGTGCTGGCAAAAGTCGAACTTTGTCTTTCGCTGTAAGGCATAAAACACCATTTTCTATACATTGTTTTACAACATCTGCCGCTGTTTTATTTGATGGTTTTATTCCAACCATTAATCCAATACCAGACACTTGTTCAACATTTACATCATCTTTAAAGAAATCTTTGATAAATTGTCCCTTTTGTTTAACTGTATTCAGTAATTCAGAATTAATTCTTTCAACAATAGAAACTGCACCAGCTGCTACAACTGGATTCCCACCAAAAGTTGAACCATTATCACCAAAAGCAAATATGTCTTTTACTTTATCTCCCAAAATAGTTGCACCCATTGGTAAACCACCGGCAATACCTTTTGCTGTGCTTACAATATCTGGATGTATACCATAATTCATATAAGAATAAAATTCACCTGTTCTGCCATTACCCGTTTGAACTTCATCCACAATCAATAAAATATTATTATCTTTACAATATTCGGCTATTGCTTGGACATAATCTTTTGGAACAACATTAACACCGCCTTCGCCTTGGATACATTCAATCATTATCGCTGCTGTGGTATTTGGTTCAGCGACATTTTTTAATTCATCCATATCACCAATATGAATATGTTTAAAACCTGGGGTTAATGGTTGAAAAAGTTCATGATAGTGTTCTTGACCGGTCGCCGCCAATGTGGTTAGTGTTCTGCCATGAAAACTATTATACAAAGTCACAATATTATAGCAATCTTTACCCTTGTTTTCTGCTGCATATTTTCTTGCTGCTTTGATTGCGGATTCATTTGCTTCGGCACCAGAATTACAGAAAAACACTTTTGACATGCCTGTTTTTTCTAT
>JAKSSZ010000075.1 GCA_024402835.1 Alphaproteobacteria bacterium
GTATGTCTGCTTACAGGTCTCCTGTATGGAAACAATGTCAATGCTATTCTACAGGACATTCGCAGCATCAATCTTGGCACTGTTTACGAGTCGGTGGTAGCACAGGAACTTCATGCCCATGTTTTCGACCTTTGTGGTTATCACCACGAGATGCCCGGTGAGGTTGCTTTCCTGACCGCTGACTTTGACAATCTGCGTGCATTGCCAATCGAGGTGAAATCGCTTTACGTATAATTCGCGCTTGTCGTGATATGGGTATAAGAACTGTCGCTGTATATTCGACAGTAGACAAAGAAGCAATGCATGTAAAACTTGCTGATGAATCTGTATGTATTGGTCCTGCGCCATCTTGTGATTCGTATCTTAATGAATCTGCAATTCTTACTGCCGCATTATTAACTAATTCCGATGCAATCCATCCGGGTTATGGATTTCTTTCTGAAAATGCTGATTTTGCAGACAAAGTAGTACAACATGGGTTGGTTTGGATTGGGCCAGATGCCGATATGATTAGAAAAATGGGCGACAAGGTAAATGCAAAACAAACAGCAATTCAATGTGGTTTGCCTGTTGTTCCGGGATCTGATGGTGCTATAAATACAATAGAAGAGGCTATTATTTGGGCAGATAAAATTGGCTATCCGGTGATGATAAAAGCCGCTGCTGGTGGTGGTGGTCGTGGTATGCGTTCTGCAAATAATGCCGAAGAATTAAAAGATATATTTTCTATTACAAAAGCAGAAGCAAAATCGGCTTTTGGTGATGATACTTTGTATATGGAAAAATTATTATTACATCCACGACATATTGAATTCCAAGTGTTGGGGGACAAATATAACAATATAGTTATTTTGGGCGAGCGTGATTGTTCATTACAACGCAAGAATCAAAAAATAATGGAAGAATGTCCAGCAAGTGTTTTAACACAGAAACAACGCGACGATATGATAGAAATTTGTAAAACGGCTGCTAAAAAAATGGGTTATTCCAGTGTTGGAACATTTGAATTTATGTTTGAAGATGGTAATTTTTATTTCTTGGAAATGAATACCAGATTACAAGTAGAACATCCCGTCACAGAAATGGTATACGGTATAGATTTGGTTCGCGAACAGATTCGTATAGCTAGTGGTGAAAAACTTGGTTATACACAATCAAATATAATTCCACACGGACACGCAATGGAATTTCGTATAAATGCAGAAGACCCAGATACTTTTATACCAAATCCTGGAACAATAAAATTATATTCTCCAACTGGTGGTTTGGGTGTTCGTGTTGATTCAGCGGTATATACTGGCTATACGATACCTTCGTATTATGATTCTATGATTGCAAAATTGATAGTTCATGCACAATCACGACCGGCTTGTATTATGCGTGCGCAACGTGCTTTACAAGAATTTGTTGTTGATGGTGTAAAAACGACTATTCCTTTGCATCAAAAATTATTAAAGAATTCAGATGTTCGTCAATTAAATACAGATAATCATTGGTTAGAAAACTATTTAAATAATAACTAATTATTTATCTATGCGGGCAAAATCATCAAAAGCATGATATTTATTTTCATTGGTTGAATAGTATTCATACGGTGTTTTATCTTTGCTGTATTTTGCAAATAAATCTTTTACGACTTGTAATGTATTATCTATAATGTTTTTAGACTCATCATTTTTATATTCTATTAATTCAAGATGATTGTTTTTTAATTGTAAAAATTGCAATGTTGGTATTATTTCTGGATTTTGTTTTTCTATGTTAAAACCATTGTTTTGTAAAATATATCCTTCGATAGCGATTTGCGGCATTAAACCTTTTAATAATTGATTTTTTGTTGGTGCGCTTCCTGTTTTGATATCTGCTACTATACCATCCCAAACGATATCTGCCCGTGCCATAACATTACGTCCAGATATATTTATTTGTCCGTTGATTTCATTGTGTCCAATATTTTTATTTTTAAAATAGTTTTCTAAAACACGCGCTATGTCGCAAAATCGTTTGTGCCAAAAATACAATAATATTGAATTGCGTGGTAATATCTCTTTTGCCCGAGCGTCCATTTTATATACCAGATTTTCAAATGTAAAATCTTTCGTTGTGTTTATAATTTCGTGTATCAAATTACCAAAATCACGACTATCTGGTAATAACCAATAATCATCTTTTGGATGTATGCCCAATATGTGTTTTGTATAATATGCATACGGATTATGAATTAATAATTCCAAATCTGTCACATATATATCAGAATTATCAGCTGGTGGCGTTGGGATATCATCATCTTGGAATTCAAAAGCAATATTATCTTTTTCACGAACAGTTTCTAAGAAATGATTTGCCGTTTTTATGTTTTTATATGTCACTTGAATACGGGAAAGAAATCTGGATTGTATTGTTAAACCACCACCAGATTGATTACTGCGCAACCAATAAACTTCGTTATTACAAGACAATGTCATAAAGTCAAGTGCTTGTAATGATATTTTTTTATCTGGGGATGGAAGTCCAATTTCTATGGCTTTATTTTTTGGGAGCCATGAATTTTTATACCCAATCATTGGAAACATACCATCATTTAATCCCGTTAAAATAACAACATCTGCCGTTTGCATTCGTGATTCTATTGTACCTAAAACACAAACGGCTGTGTCTGTTGGTATGTTGGGACGGACAGAAACCGATTTTAATGTGTCATCAATAATTGCATATGCATCATTTATATTTAATTGTATATTATTATCAGATAAAACATTTGATGTTTGTTGTATAGCATTCCATATTGGAATGTCTTGTTTGTTATTTATAAAAAAACGTGGATGAAAAGTGTTTATATCTGTTGTTTCAATATAATTTTTTAACATATCAAATAAATTGTAATTCGCTTTGGAATATAGTTTGTCAAAAATATCACTTTTGGTTTCTATCCACGAATTTAATAAATTTAATACGGCTCGCCCTATATTTGTTATAGCACCAGAAACACCCGCAGAAAAATCGGCTGGGATATTCATGAATTCCATTTGATTTTTTATTCTTTGATTTACAGCAATATCTGGTGTGACAATTAAAACAGATTTGTTGTTTTTTGTTGCTTGTTTGGCTATTTCGCAAGCAACAAGAGCTTCTTCGCTTTCACGGTTACATTCTATTAAAAAACAATTATCTGGTTCTGTGTTTATTTTTGTGCCGGTATTACCAAAAGCAATATTCATATTATCTATATTTGATGTTCCAACATCTAATGTAATAACATTATTTGGATTAATACCTAAATTATTTAGAAATTTATATTCAGAATTATATGGGTTGGTATCTAAAATAAAATCTTCATTTCTACCTGCGATTTTTCCGGATAATATAATAATTCCATTTTCAGATTTTGCTATTTCAGTCATCAGTTGTGCTGTTATATAAACAGATGCTGTTGAGCCACATACGATTACTTTTTTATATTTATGTATTTGCTGTATCCATTTGTATATTTCATCATTTCTTTTTTCAACAATCGTTTGACGGTCGTTTGGTAATTGTTTTAATATATCCAAAATTTGAAGTTGGTCTTTTTCTATAGTTCTTAAGAAAAACAATATTTCTGAAGTTATATGATGACAAATAATTAGCTATAACATATTTTATCATCAAACAATCATTCTCT
>JAKSSZ010000076.1 GCA_024402835.1 Alphaproteobacteria bacterium
CAAATATGTAAATTATATTGAAGCCTTTGTAGCTACATGTAAAACATCTGCCATGGGAATACGACAATTTCATAAATATCAAAACAAAATTCATTTAATCGGACATTTTATAAAAAAGCCAATTGTTACAAAGATAAAACCTATCATAAATTCCGTTGGATGTGTTGCCAGATTGTCACCAGAAAAAGGGATTGATTTTTTATTAGGCGCATGGCAATTGGTAATCAAGAAAATACCAGATGCCACATTACACATATACGGTCATGGTCCAGATGAAAATCATTTACGTGAATTATCCCGTGCCTTAAACATTGAAAAAAACGTGTATTTTTGTGGAACTTTTTCTCCAAAAACAGGAATTGGAAGTATTGCTGGACGGCACAAGGTTTTTATTCAACCTTCCTTATTTGAAAGCATACCAACATCATTAATAGAACTTATGGGATGCAACCGTGCAATTATTGCTACTGATGCAGGGGGGATAAAAGAGGTAATAAATAAAAATACTGGTATTTTATTAAAAGATATCTCTCTTGAAAAAATGGCCAATGCAATAGTACATCTCTTGCAAAATCCAAATTTACAATATCAATATGCAAAAAATGCACAACAATTATTTAATACTAAATATTCATTAAAGATTAATATTGCAAAAGTAATAAGCTTGTATAAATCTGTCATATCCAACCACAATGCAAGACACCAAAAGTTAGAACAATTGTTGCGCAAAATTGACTGTATATCACAAGATGAAACACTACTATTAATTGATGCCTCCAATGGTAAGTTACCAGAAAAATTTGATTTTGATACATATTATACTTTTTATAAGTTGTTTGAATTGGTAATTTTACCCGAGGTATTGAAAATTTCTCCAATAACGCTATCTGGCTATCATGGTATAGAACACACAAAAACGGTCGGTAGATTTGCCTTGGATTTATCAATTGCTCTAAATCAAAACCCTATTCCTGCATTATTTGCCGCCGCATTGCACGATTGTGCTCGCAAACATAATTATTATGATGAAGAACATGCATTAAATGCTATACCAGTTGCAAAAAAATTATTTACCAAAGACATAGCATTGCTCTTAAATAAAAAGGAACAGCACCAAGTTATCGAGGCGGTCAGGAATCATACAGTTGGCAAGAATGCCACAGATATTATTTCCGGAATATTATGGGATTCCGACAGAATACGATTAAGCTGGGACCGTACATATCAACCAGAATTTTTCTCCACAGCCCCAGGTCGTAAAATTGCATCATTATCGCCCATAAAACGTACACCCATTTTAAAAAAACATAAAAGATTGTGTGATAAATTAAATACTGAAATTGCTAAGAAAAAAATTCATTAAACAATTTTTATAAAATCAGGACCATTTATAACATCCAAAAATCCTTCTGGATGCTGTTTTTTATAAATATCTAATATATTGTATTCATCTTCGGGATTTACAGATACATCTGGATATGCTTTTGCAATTTTCATCAGTTGTCGTTCAAAAAGATTGTATAAACTATCCGCCAAATGGGGTTGCTTTGCAACATATAAACTGATATTGTTAGATTTTAAATAATCAGGGGTCACAATGGCTTTTATTGTCAAAATTTCTACTGGCTCATTTGATGTATAATAATTTGAACATGGCGTAAAAAAACTTGGGGTGTCAGGTATGTACTTTTTTAATGAATTTGGTGACACCGTATAAACATATGCACATTTATCCACATCCCATGCTACATCAGGATCAACAATTAGTGTTTGTGTTTTCGGCTCCCACATGAACGTGTATCTATCGTTATTCCTAGCAAGAGCGTACCCTAAAGCAGCGGAAAAATCGGTTGTTGTAAACAAATAGCTGGAACCATAATTAGAATCATAATTCGGACACAAAAGGTCTTGACCTGGTTGCAGTTTTTGTGTTGTCCCATGATAAAAACACTTTTTCGTCATGTAACTGATTATATTTTAGCTTGATTTATAGTCAAGCATAAAAACATTTAATTTTATATTTGAATTATAGTATATAAAATATATACTTATAAACAATACAAAGGTATAAAATGCAACCAAAAAAAGTTATTATTTCCCCACATATGGATGATGCTGCATTATCAATGGGGGGGAGCATTTTGCAAAACACTTCTCAAATAAAAATTATAACACTATGTGCTTCAAATTGGACTTTGGAAGGAATAAGTTCTGACTCTGATAAAATAACAAGTATACGTAGAGCCGAAGAGCAACAGTTTATAAATAAAATAAACGCAGAATTTGTATTTTGTAATCTACCAGAAGCAACTATGCGCGGATATAATGATTGGACTCTGAAATGCGATTTGAACAAAGATAAATCTCTTTTTAAAAAAATAATTTGCATAATCAATGAAAATACAAATCTTGATGATGAAATATATTTGCCTGCGGCTATTGGTGAACACGTTGACCACACATTGGTATTTGAAACAATAAAATATTTAAACAATAAAAATATTAGAATCTATGAGGATTTACCATATGCAACATATGGCGGGACAACGGAACGTATAGAAAAAATAAGAAAAACCTATCAATTAACTGAACAATTAACAGATATTACAACCCAAATCGACAAAAAAGTGGATTGTCTTCAAATATACACATCACAACTGACCCAAGAAGATATTACCAATGTAAAAAAATACGCACAAAATATAAGAAAGGATAAAAAATTCTATGAAAGAACTTGGATAATCAACTAAATATACAACTCATGTTGCTTTAGTCAATTATGAAAGAAAATCTTGGCATCAATATGTGCGACTTATCTCGAGTCAAATTGGACATCCCTTGAAATTCACAAGAGTTTCAAGGGATTTTTTTAGAGAAATCTGCACCTTACAGCCATCTATAAAAAAGTTAGAGGTCAGCATTTTTATTAGTACCCTTTTTTTATCAAAACCTCTAACTTTTAGCCTGTAAAGGCTGATTTCTGCAAAAAAATAAAAGGTGGATAAAAAATCCACCTTTTTATTTCAAACATACAAATCATTATCTTTGATTTTGTTTTGGTGCTGCATAAATGATTTCCAACCCAGTTGGTGTGTTTTGGGCTTTTTTTACAGCTGCACCCATAGATAAATTGATGGTTTTTATAATGACCGATTTGAAAAAGTTCGAATCATCAAGCAATTAAATTACCATAATCTATCTTCATAATTCATTGCTGCCACATATGTTATGAATGCACGCCCTTTGTTTGTTATTTTATATTCGTCTTCCGAATAAGACAACAAACCTTGCGAAACCAAGAAACGAACCCATGGTTCAAATTCAATATCGCTATCTGGTATTTTTCTTTTTTCTTGTTTAAAAAATTTGATTGTTTCTTTCTTGCTTAATTCTTTACATGTGTCTAAATTTCTTAACAAACGCATCTGACTACCGTATATAATTCTATATATGCGTTCAAACTCAGTTGCAATTCTATAATTAGTTGAATCCCTGACAATTATGGCCAACTTTTTGTATGGCGATTCTTCTAGTTTTTTCTTTAAATCATTTTCTATTTCCAGAGTATATTCTTTCAATCCATTATCCGGCAGTTCTGGTAAATCGTACCCCTTCTCTCTTTTCTTGTTGTTTTTTGCTGTTGTTGTCGGAATAT
>JAKSSZ010000077.1 GCA_024402835.1 Alphaproteobacteria bacterium
CATAAAATATAAATTAATGTTTTTAGTTCCCTTTGTTTCAATGATTTCATCATGTTCTGGTTATAATGCTGTAAGTAAGAATAAAGAATCAAACACAACAAAAGAAATTGTTAATAAACCGGCTGTTTATTACAAGGGGGATACGTTGGTGCTTGTTACCTCGGGTGCTTACCATTGGTATAATAATACTTTGTTTTCACGTTAAAGTGGCACTGTATTCTGTAAATTTTTACTTTTTGAGTATTAAATTCTTATTGAAATATTAATCGCAAAGTTTTACTATGCATGATATAGAAAATAGGGGAAAGAATACATGAGAGTTTTACAAAATACACATACTACACATTGGATTTTGGCATTTGGCGTTGCTTTGGCTGGTTTTTTTGTTGGTAATGGTGTGTATAAATCTGTTGCAACACGAACTGTCACCGTAAAGGGTGCGGCAGAAATGGATGTTGTTGCTGATACTGCTATTTGGAGTATAAAATTTAATCGTGTTGGTTATGATTTGGCAAAAGTTCAAGTTGATATTGATAATGATATAGAAAAAACACGTAAATTTTTAACAGATAATGGATTCCAAGAAACTGAGTTACAAAATTTAAGAGTCCAAGTTCGTGATAAATATGCCGGTTATACAGAAGCCGAAAAAAAGGTACAAGAAAATACAGATAGAGTTGTCATAGAAACGGGTGTAATGCTTCGTACCAATAATGTTAATTTGGTAGATTCGGCATCCAGAAAAATGGGTGAACTTGTTCGGCAAGGTGTAACCGTTATAGAAGATTATGCTGGTCCTATTTATAGTTTTAATGGTTTAAATACTATAAAAATAAAAATGATAGAAGAAGCAACTAAAAATGCTACTTCGGCAGGGGAACAATTTGCAAAAGATGCGGATGCAACTTTGGGTAAAATAAAATCAGCAAATCAGGGTGTTTTTAGTATTACTGCTCGTGATCCAATAGATGCATGGTCTGATAATGAAAAGCAATCTATAAACAAAAAAGTTCGTGTTGTTTCTACAATAACTTTTTATTTGAAATAATTATTTTATTTTTTGTTTGTTTGATACCATAACAGATACCATTGGTTGTTGAATAATAATCAATGGTTCTTGTTTATATATCGGTTTAGAATAAAAATCTGTTTTTGGCATATTTATTAACCTTTTATTAGCCCAAATTTTTGGTTTGGGAAGCAAATAATAGTATTATTTTTTGTAAAGTCAATATATTTTGTATAAACTCTTGCTTTTGTATATGTATTTTTTCTATAATCACGGTATGATAAAAATACCAGATTTATTTATACGAGCAGAACACACAGATTTGTTAAAAAAATTGAATGAGTGGGATATTGCCTATCATCAAAATGATGCACCAGTGGTGGATGATGCGACTTATGATGAGGCCAAAAAACGTATTTTGTTTTTAGAAACAGAATACCCTGAATTAGCAGTCAACGGTTTTTCTACTCATGTTGGAGCCGCAGTATCAAATAAATTTAAATCGTATAATCATACTGTTCCAATGCTTTCAATTTCTGATGTTTTTAATAAAGATGAAGTTGCAGAATGGTTCAATAAATTATCAAATAAAGAGTTATTTATAGAATTAAAAGTTGATGGTTTATCTTTTTCTGCTAGATATGAGCATGGTGTTTTTGTTCGTGGTTTAACACGTGGTAGTGGTATAGCTGGAGAAGATATTACAGAAAATTTAAAAACAATTACTGATATACCACAAAAATTATCGGGTGTTTTTCCAGATGTTATAGAGGTCCGCGGTGAAGTCTATATGAGCCGTTCTGAATTTATTAAATTAAATGAGATATCTGATAAAAAATTTGCAAATCCCAGAAATGCCGCTGCGGGTTCTTTACGTCAATTAAATCCTTTGGTAACTGCATCTCGTAATTTATCCGCTTTTGGATATACTTATGGTGATTTGTCAGAACGAACATGGAAAACTCAATCTGAATATTTTAACTTATTGGAATCATGGGGTTTTAAAACAACTGCACAATGGGCAAAAAAAGCACAATCTGTGGAAGATGTTCAACAAATATATGAAGATGTTATATTGCATAGGGATGAAATACCTTTTGATATAGACGGTTTGGTTATAAAAGTCAATTCTGTTGATATTCAAGAGGAAATGGGGGCTCGGGCAAATAGTCCACGTTGGGAAATCGCATATAAATTTCCGGCAGCACGTGCTGTAACAACATTGAAAGATATTACTGTCCAAGTTGGTAGAACTGGTGTATTGACGCCTGTTGCGGAATTAGAACCGATAAATATTGGTGGGGTATTGGTATCACGTGCCACATTACATAATGCAGATGAAATAGAAAGATTAAATATAAAAATTGGCGATAAAATCATAGTTCAACGTGCAGGGGATGTTATTCCACAGGTGGTTGGTGTAGCGGAAACTTTCAAGAATTCACAAATTTTCAAATTTCCTGATAAATGCCCAGTGTGTGGCGGAATAGTTGTTCGTGAGCAAGGTGCTGTTGCACGTAAATGTATAAACTCTTTATCTTGTCCCGCTCAAATTTGTGGGGAATTGGAACATTTTGTATCAAAGCATGCGTTTGACATAGATGGTTTAGGGGAAAAGCAAATAGAATTATTTGTTTCACGTGGTTGGATAAAAGAAATGGCTGATATATTCACTTTGATAAAGAACCATGGAGATGAAATTCGTTCTTTGGAAGGTTTTGGTAGCAAGTCAGTAGCAAATTTAAATGAATCAATTGAGAAATCAAAGAATGTTGATTTACACAGATTGATTTATGCTTTGGGAATTGCAGAAATAGGCGAGGTTACAGCAAAAATTCTTGCCCGAGAATTTTTATCTATTGAAAATCTGCGGACAGCGACTTTGGAACAATTATTAAAAATAGATGGAATTGGGGATATTATGGCACGTGAAATACTATCATTTTTTTCGGATGTACATGGTATTGCTGCGTTGGATAATTTGTTAACTTATATCAATATTAAAAATCCACAGAAACAGGAAATAAAAAATAATATTTTTACTGGTAAAAAAATAGTATTAACAGGAACCCTGTCAAAATATTCCAGAGACCAAGCAAAAGAAATTCTTGAAAGATTTGGCGCAAAAGTTCAATCAAGTGTTTCTGTAAAAACAGATATTGTCATTGCTGGTGATAATGCTGGTTCTAAATTAACTGTAGCACAGCAATTGGGAATAACTATTTTAACTGAGCAAGATTTTAACAATATATTACAAGGTAATGAAAATTGAATAAAAATATAAAACAACATATATCAACACAGTGTACTACAAAAGACCGTATAATATCTTTTTGTATAAATACATTATTGATTATAACTGCTTGTATTGGATTATATGTGTTGTTTGTTTTTTTACAAATGCCATCTTTGGATTCTATTTTGAATGAAACACGTGAACCAGTCGTTGTATTTTTGGATAAAAATGGTAATGAAATTCGTTCTATGGGACGTATTATGGAAAAACCGATTTCTGTTGATAATGTACCACCACATGTATGGCAAGCAATAGTATCTATAGAAGATAAAAGATTTTTTAAGCATGGAGCAATAGATTTCCGTGGAACTATGCGAGCGGTATTTA
>JAKSSZ010000078.1 GCA_024402835.1 Alphaproteobacteria bacterium
GTCTTTATTTTTATCTATAATTTGTTGAACGTTTTTTGCATTATCTTTGTTTGTTATTTGAATGGTTGCAAATTTGTTCCATTGTGTATTCCAACTAATAATTCCTGTTCCTATTGATAGTGCGATTCCCAAAGATAATATAGACAAAAAACTTAATATACCAATAATAACAGTCATAAATACAGATTGTTCTTTTGTTATTGAAAAAACAAGTTTTTGTTTAAACATTTTATATCTTTTCCGATTCGTTATTGTTTATTTGTTCTGTGAAAGCAGTTTGATTTTGTGGTTTTGGACCCTTCCATTTTCTTGCTGTTTCTAATGATGAAGATGCAAAATTTACATGATGGTCCATAATCGTGATAACAGGAAAGTTATATGTCTCTAATAATTTTTTATTATGTGTTGCCAAGATAATCGTTGTTTTCAAGATTTTGTTCATTTGTATAAACAATTCCATCAATCTTGTTGAATTGTCATCATCTAAATTTCCCGTTGGTTCATCAGCTAATAAAATAGCAGGTTGAATAATAATGGCACGCGCCACAGAAACACGTTGTTGTTGTCCGCCACTTAACTCTTTTGGAAAAGAATTTGCAAATTTGCTTAAACCAACCCAATCAAGAGTTTTGGTAACTAATTTTTTTATTTTTGCAGAATCTATGCCACGTACTTTCAATGGTAATGCAACATTATCAAAAACATTTAAATGTGATATCAAAGAATATTCTTGAAAAACTATCGCCATTTTATGCCGTAAATTTGCTATATTGTCATGTGATAAGTCTGCACATGATTTTCCAAAAAGTTTAATTTGACCACTGTTTGGCTTGTGTAATTGATAAATTAGTCGCAACAATGTAGTTTTTCCGGCACCACTTGCACCAGTTAAAAAATAAAATCCACCATTACTGATATTAAAAGACACATTTGATAATACATCCTGACCACCATCATAGTTGGCAGAAACATTAGCAAAAGATATAATTGATTGTTCTTCCATAATGGTTTTTATCATAGTAAAAATAGTTGTTATTACGCAAGTATAAAAAATTTTTTATTCATTATTTGAATATAACATAATTTTGTGATATACTTATGCACGAGTAGAGATATATTTAATGATAGTATCAAATAGATTTTTATTTGTTTGTTTTTTAATGTCCAGTGTTTGTTTTAATGCTGTTGCTGTGCCATCTGTACGTATTTTGGGTGGACAACAGGTAAAAACGACATCTCCATCAACAAAATCTATATTACCAACTTCCGGCGGTGTTCGTGTTGCGAAAAAAAGCGCTGTAATCGGGAGCAGTGCCAATACAAAAACTCGCGCGGCTTCTACAAATGCTTCTTCCAGATTGCCCGTAAGTAAAATAATGACCCCCGTTTCCAAGATAGGTGGTGGAACCGCTATAAAAAAGATTTCTAATCCGACCAGTGATATATCTACTTCTGATTTTACCGCTTTGTCGGACAAAGTAAATGATGTGGAATCTCGTTTAGATGGTTTATATTCTAATACCGAAATAGATGATTTTTTAAGGGAAAAATTAAATATTACAGACGTAATCAGCAATAATGATTATGTTTATATTGAACGTGATGAATCGGGGGTCGTGGAAATCGGCTTGGATATGGATTCTTTGGCGGATAAAATATCGTCTGCTACACCGGACAACGCAAAAATAGTTATGCGTATAAAGCCAAATACAAAGTTATTACAATGGAATTACGAAGAAAGTATGGATATTGAAACTTCGTGGCACAATTTAATAGATTTCGCAAATTTTATTCCAAATACAGATTACATAAATGAACGTTTGGATGTTTTGGCTGACAATGTTGAAAATTTGATAACATCTGTAAATTCACAACTTGTTGAAATATCAAATTTGAAAACTCGTGTTGATACGTTGGAGCAATCTGTAAATGATATGGATATAAAAATAACAGATTTACAAATCAATGCACATACAAAATATGTGTATGATTCTGCAACAGAGACATGGACATTGGTAAATATCAATAATGATTTTGATACCAGTATATTTACAAATTAAAAAAATGTAAATATATGAAAGTCAAAAAATATGTGATATAATGTAAAAGAACGAAAAAGGGAAAGAGATGAAAAACGCAAAAATATTTAGTACTGTTATGATGGGGGTTATGGCATCATCCGTTGCGTTGGCAGAAGAACCACAACAAACACCAACGCCAGAACCAACACCATTAATATCATCAACAAATTTGGTTACAAAAACTTATGTTGATGATGGTTTGCGTTATGTTTATGGTAAAACCCAAGATAACGCTTCCGATATAACCGAGATTACAGAAGATATTACAAATATTCAAGAAACTATTGGAATCCAGGGTGATGGTGAGTCTGTTGAATCTACTGGATTATATAAAGCCATAGAAGATAATCGTGGCCCCGAATATTCTGCAGGTACCGGTATCAATATAACCGAAGATAATGAAATAAAAATAGATACAGATTTTGTTGCAACCAAAGAAGATTTAGCAGATATAGAGGCTGGCGTTGTAAATTACAATGGTTCTGATGGTGTTGCTGTTGATAATGGGACAATAAAACTTGATGGTGTAACAAATACCGGAACTTATGTATACCAAGATGGTGCTTGGCAACAGGTTGAAATTTCTGACACTTTCAGTACCGATATTTTCAGTGAATAAAATATCAACTCAAAAAAATAAAAAACGGGATTCAATCCCGTTTTTTTATTACAAATAAATTCATAAATTTTTTGTAAAAAAATAGCACTTTTTTAAAAAGTCAAGTATTTTTTTTATAAAAATATATTTACAGACAAAAAATATGTGTTGTTTTTATGATAAAATACTTATTGACAGGGGGGAAAGTATCTTCATTTGTCATAAATAAACCAAAGGTTGTTAGTTTCTGATTGTGTAAATCCACAAAAAAGCAATTAGCAACTAACAACTGAAAAAAATAAAAAAGGAAAAAACATGAAAAAAAATATATTTAGCGTTTCTTTAATCGCTATGCTTGCCGTTGCTCCATTCGCTGGTGCTATGGCAGATGTTACACCAACGAAAGTGTTGGCTACAACAAGTTATGTTCAGGGTGCTTATGAGGCAGCTAACGATTATACAGATGAAAAAATAAATGCTTTGGATGCTACAGTATCACAAACAGCTGTTACTGGTGGTGATGGATTGAGTTTAAGTATATCGGAAGTAGATGGTAAAATCACATCAATTTCTGGTAGTATCGCTGCAAATACTTATGATGCTTCTGGTGCTGCTGCTGCTGTTGCAGATGATGTTGAAGATGGTACAATAGTTGCTGGTAAAGCAACTGCAGATGCCGCTGGTAATGTAATTACAGAAACCTATGCAACAAAAACAGCATTAGAAAACTTGGCACAGGGGACAAATAGCGCTATCGATAATCTTGATGCTGAAGTATCACAAACAACTGGTGCCGATGGATTGGCTTTAAATATAGTGGAAGAAGACGGTGTTATCACATCAATTTCTGGTAGTATCGCGGCAAATACTTATGCTTCTCATGGTGCTGCTGCTGCTGTTCAAGA
>JAKSSZ010000079.1 GCA_024402835.1 Alphaproteobacteria bacterium
GAGCGTCACGTTGACATCGTGGAGGTCGTTGGTTCGAGCCCAATACCACCCACCAAAGATAAAGAAGCCCCAAAAGGGGGCTTTTCTTGTTAAAAATATATTGAAAGCCTATTTTTCTATGCTACCATCAAACAATAATAGAGGTAAAAATGATAAAATATAATCCAGTTACTGGTTTAACAATTATAGAAGCTATTTCTAAGGCTGTTCAAAAAGCAAGAGCTTCTAATGATTTAGTAGAAGCCAATATTAATGATGTAATTTTATATATTACACCAAATAGTAAAGTTGAAAAATACCATACATTATATAAAAAGCATCTTGAACAGAAATATAAACATATAACCCATAAAGTTAGATAAAAGGAGATTATTATGTGTATGCCTCATTATTTGGTTGGAAAAGAACATTTTTATGAAAATGATGATTATGTAGAAGATTATCCTTGTGAAAGTCATCATCCAGAATGGTGTAAATATTGTATGCATTATGGAACAACAGATAGATATAATGCTTGTGCTGAAGGTCCTGCTATACAAATATTTTCTTATGGTCCAGCAACTGTTTCTTTTTCTGGTCATTGTAATAAATTTGCATGGGCAGCAAATCAAGGTGGAGAATATCCAAATCCATCTAAAATAAAAAGATTTTTATTAAGTATAGATAACTTTAAATATGCTTGTGACAAACAAAGATAAAAGAGAGAGAACATGGCAAAAAAATATTTAATTACATCTGCACTACCATACGTTAATTATAATCTGCACATTGGTCATATGGCGGGCTGTTTGTTACCATCTGACATTTATGCGCGTTTTTGTCGTGCCATTGGTCGTGATGTTTTGTTTGTGTGCGGCGCAGACGAACATGGTACAACAAGTGAAGTTGGTGCAATGAAAGAAAATATGCCAGTTGCTGAATATTGTGACAAATACCGTAATGCACATTTGCGTGATATCACAGCATTTAATATGTCTTTTGATTTATATGGTCGTACTCATACAGAAAAGCATGAAAAACTTATTCATGAATTATTTACACGCCTTGATGATCAAGGTATGATTATCGAAAAAACATCTGTACAACCTTATTCAACTAAAGACGATATGTTTTTAGCAGACAGATTTGTTGTTGGGACTTGTCCAAAGTGCGGTTATGAAAAGGCGTATGGTAACGAATGTGAAAAATGCGGGGCATCACTTGATCCGTCTGATTTGATAAATCCGCATAGTGCGATAACAACTGATTCGCTGGTTGAAATGCGTGAAACAAAACACCTATATTTCAAGACAAGTGAAATGCAAGGAAAATTGCGTAAATGGATTGATTCACGCAAAGGTTGGCCGAAAACCGCAACAGCGATTGCAAACAAATGGCTAGATGAAGGTCTGCACGATAGTCCGATTAGTCGTGATTTAAAATGGGGAATACCGGTCAATAAATCTGGATATGAAAATAAAGTTTTCTATGTTTGGTTTGATGCACCATGGGGTTATGTTTCTATATCCCAAGCAGCAAATAAAGATTGGGAATCTTGGTGGAAAAATCCAGATTGTCATTATACCCAATTTATGGGCAAAGATAATGTATCTTTTCACGCGGTATTTTTTCCAGCACAAGAATTGGCAATGAACGATAACTGGAAAACAGTTGATGTATTAAAAGCGTGTAATTTCTTGAATTTCGAAGGCGCAAAAATATCAAAGTCAACTGGTAATGGTATATTCTTATTCAATGCTATAGATGATGCACCAAGCGATTGTTGGCGTTATGCAATTTGTTCTTCTTTGCCAGAAACAGATGATACGGATTTTACAATCTCACGCTTTGCAGATATTGTGAACAAAGATTTAAATGGAATGTTGGGTAATTTTGTTTCGCGTGTATGTAAATTGTCTGCTAAAAACTTTGGAAACATTGTTCCAAAATCTGGTGAAATGGACGTTGAATTAAAATCAAAAATAGATGAAAAATTACACGATTTAACAAATGCTTTGGATAAATGCGAATTCAGAAATGCTGTGTTTGCATTGCGTTCACTTTGGGCAATCGGAAACGAATTTATGACAGAACAAGAACCATGGACTTTGGTTAAAAATGGTGATATGGACCAAGCACAAAATGTTTTAAACACTTGTTTTCAATTGATTGATTTGTATGCCCGTGTATCAGCACCATTTATTCCAGATGCTGCTGAAAAAATGAAAAACATTTTCGCAACAAATCTTGATTTGTCTTGGCCAAGCGAATTCTTGTTCAGAATTAAAGACAATACAGAGTTTACAATTCCAGAAAATCTGTTTGAAAAAATAGATGATGCAAAGGTTGCTGAATTAACTGAAAAATATGCACATAAACAAGATGCGCCTGCTTTGACCGTTGTGAAAATTACAGATGTTGCACAACATCCAGAACGTGAAAATTTACACATATTAAAAATAAGCGATGGTGCACAAGAATACACTGTTGTTTGTGGTGCAAAAAATGTTTATGTTGGTATGTTGGCTGTATTTGCACCAATTGGCGCAATATTACCAAAAACAAACAAACCAATAAAACAACGTAATGTTGCAGGCATAGAATCTGCGGGTATGTTGTGTAGTGGTGATGAATTAGGTGTATCAACAGATACTGATAATTTATATGAAATAAAAGAAGAATCAAAAATAGGGCAACGATTTTGATGTATGAAAAAACATATTATCATATAAATGATATTAAAATATTTGAATTTCAAACAATGACATGTTTGAAACATTTTTCTTGTCCAAGATGTGTAAACAGAACACAATGCAGACGTTATTATAAAAACAGAGCAACTTGTGCTGTTTGTCGTGATATCTTATCATCACCTAACATAAATTTGTATGCCAATGTAGATGGTGTTATAGATAGTCAATTTTTTATTGATAAGAATACTTGTTCTATAAAATCTATTGCGGATATTTTAAAAAAATATAGACGAATTCAATGTCAAAAATAAAATTGATTTTAATGTCTTGTTGTGCACCTTGTTCTTGTGGGGCAATAACACAACTTGTCAATGGTGAAATACCAGATGTTGAAGATTTTATTGTTATGTTTTTTAATCCAAATATATTCCCAGAAACCGAATATCAAAAAAGATTACAAGAACAAATAAAGTTTTGCAAAAAGTTAAACGTAAAATATGTTATAGGTGACTATAATCATGATGATTGGAAACAAGCGATTTCTGGATTAGAAAACGAGCCAGAACGCGGTGCCAGATGCAGTAAATGCTTTGCTTTTCGTTTTTGTTATGCCCAAGATTTTGCAATAAAAAATGGATACAATGCCATTGCATCTGTATTTGGTGTTTCCAGATTCAAAAGTCAAGCACAAGTAGATTCATCCGCCAATAGTGTATGCAACACAATTCCATATTTACCAATAAAATGGAACGAACAATTACGACAAAAAATAAATCATGAATCTAATTTTTAACGTCAAAAATATAGTGGATGTGAAATTAGTTCTTCTGTCTTTTTTTCCATGTGTTTAATATATCAAATAATATGCTAATATAAAAAGCTATCAAACATAAAATTCCAAAAATACAATT
>JAKSSZ010000008.1 GCA_024402835.1 Alphaproteobacteria bacterium
CGTACTTGGTTCAGAACTCAATATAAATATGATTATAAAATACCAAACGTCCCAACATCAAATGATGTTGAAACGTTTTTGAAAACTATTTAGTAAATTGATTTAATTCCATAAGTATTTTTAAACGTTGTGCAGGGGTGTGCAATTGAATTATTGTGCCGTTTATATTCATTGATATTGTGTTTTGTTTATTTGGTTTGTTTTTGTTGTTTTGTTGTCTTTGTTTGCGTTTTTGGCTTTTTAATTCTTCTCGTTTTGTTTTTTTACGTCTGAATAATACTGCGGCAATATGTTTGTTTTCTGTAAATAAAATTCTAAATAATTCAGCAGAATATTCATTTCTATTTGCATCTTGTTTTTCGCGATAAGCATACGTAGATAAATAATCGGCAATCTGACGAGTTAAAAGTTTAAAAAATGTTCTGCATGTTAAAAGGTCATCTTTATCTTCGGGCAATATATTTAAAAAAGTTTTCGATTTTAATATAGCAAAATCTTTTATTTCGTTGTTATATTCAAAAGTTCTGCGCCATGAATTACCGACTTCTTCTGGCATTTGATAAGATTTGCCATATTGCTGAACTATCTCTTGAACAATGAATTTTTTATATTGTTCAAAGTATTCTTTTACAAATAATTCTATTTTTTGTGTGTATTCTGTCATAACAACCCCTTTGTGATATATAAATATAATACAAAAAAACTGTTTGTCAATGATTTGTTTTTCGGTCTAGTTTTTTGGGATTAAACCGGTATAAATAATAAATATGTGTGTATTTATTATTGAAAAAAGCGAAAAAAACAAGTAATTTATGGGTATGTTTAATACCTCGGATATAGTAAAAGTTCTTATTCCAAATGTCATAAATACTGGATATGACTATCGGTTAACGGCACCAGCAGATATTGGGACTTTTGTACGTTGTTCTGTGTTAAATCATCAATATATTGGCGTTGTTGTTGGGGCAGGTGATAGTAATTTAGATAACGCAAAAATTAAGTCTGTATTACAAGTGTATGATACTAAATTATCCACAGATGATATTAAATGGATATATAAAATGGCGGATTGGACATTGATGACCCCAGGTGCTGTTTTGAAATTAATAGTAAATGTTCCAGATGCTTTTGGTGAACCGCAATTTGAACAATTATATAAATACAATAACAATAATAATTTAAAAATGACCGAATCCAGACAATCGGTTGCTGACGCTTTTGCATCTAATGAAAACGATTTCATGTCTGTATCAGATATTCAAAATATTTCACATGTTAGTAGTGCTGTTATAAAAAATATGATAAAAAATGGTGGCTTGATACCTGTTGATAAACGTGAGAAAAAGCAAATAAATAACTATGACTATGTTTATAAAGATATGCAAAACATAGAATTAAATGATGAACAATCTGTTGCTGCTAATACCATAGCGCAACATTTAAATGATTTTTCGGTTTTTTTATTGGATGGAATAACTGGCTCGGGTAAAACCCAAGTTTATTTTGATTCGGCATTGCGGGCATATTTATCTGGAAAATCTGTTTTGTTGATGATGCCAGAAATTTCTTTGACTGCGCAATTTATTTCCAGATTTGAACAAAGATTCGGGGCTCCACCTGTTGTTTGGCATAGTAATTTAAGTGCCGCACGTCGCAGGGAAATATGGCGTGGTGTTGCAAGTGGAAATATAAAAATGGTTATAGGGACACGTAGCGCTTTATTTTTACCATGGCAAAATTTGGGATTGATAGTTGTTGACGAAGAACATGACACTTCATATAAACAAGAGGATATGGGCAATTATCATGCGCGTGATATGGCTATATTGCGTGCAAAAATTGGAGGTTTTCCAATAGTTTTGGCAAGTGCAACACCATCGTTGGAAACGGTTCGTAATGTTGAATTAAACAAATACACAAAATTACAACTGACTTCCCGATTCGGTGGGGCGCAATTACCAAGTATAGAAACAATAAATATGCGTAATAATCATCCACAATCTTATATATTATCAAATGGCAAAGAGCAAGCCGGATGTATATCCCAACAATTATTTGATGAAATAAAAAATACGTTAGATAAACAACAACAAGTAATGTTATTTATAAATCGTCGTGGATTTGTTCCAATTATTCAATGTAAAAAATGTGGTTGGGTTGCTGGATGTCCAGATTGTTCATCCAGTATGACATATCATAAACATATTGGTAAATTGCTTTGTCATTTATGTGGACGTAAGCAAGATTTACCAACAATATGTCCAAACTGTGGTAATGAAGTTACAATGCGTGGTGTTGGGTTGGAAAAGGTTCAGGAAGAAGTAAATATAAAATTTCCGTCAGCCCGAACAGCAATTGTTTCCAGTGATACAATATTGTCGCGTCAGGCACTTGAGCGTTTGGTAAATAAAATGGAAAATAATGAAATAGATATAATTATAGGAACACAAATACTGGCCAAAGGACACCATTTTCCAAATTTAACATTGGTTGGGGTCATAGATGCAGATATGGGACTTTTTGGAACAGATTTTCGTGCGGGTGAACATACGTTTCAACAATTATTCCAAGTGGCTGGTCGGGCTGGTCGTGGCGAATTCCCCGGTCGAGTTTTTTTACAAACATATCAACCAGAGAATCCTGTTATTGCGTCAATATGTTCTTGTAATCGTGATGATTTTTTGCATCAAGATATGGAAAATCGCAAAATTGCTAAAATGCCACCTTTTGGTCAATTGATTGCTGTTATTATAGAGGGACAAAAAGAAACAATATTAAAAAAATATTGTGATGATTTATTAAAAAAATCACCGGTGTTAAATGGTGGAAAAATTATGGGACCAATCCCAGCACAAATATATCAAATTCGTAATTGGTACAGAATGCGTTTTTTGATTTCTGGTGATGCCAAAGCGAATTTACAACCGATTGTTTCTGATTGGTTGTCTAAAGTAAAACAGCCCGTAAATATACGTATAAAAATTGATGTAAATCCACAAAACTTTATGTAATAAATAAAAAATCCCCAAGAAAATCTTGGGGAAAATAAAAAATCACGCACAATACGTGATATTATTATTTTTTCTTTGCAGGTGCTTTTTTAGCAACTGGTTTTTTTGCTGCAACTTTCTTTGCAGGTGCTTTTTTAGCAACTGGTTTTTTTGCTGCAACTTTTTTAACAGCTACTTTTTTAGCAACTGGTTTTTTAACAGCTACTTTTTTAGCAACTGGTTTTTTAACAGCAACTTTTTTTGCAGGTGCTTTTTTAGCAACTGGTTTTTTTGCTGCAACTTTTTTAACAGCCACTTTTTTAGCAACTGGTTTAGCTGCTGGTTTTGCTGCAACTGCTTTTTTGCATGCACACTTTTTTTTGATTCCGAACATGATTCTCTCCTTTTGAGTATTCAGACAGAACAAAAAAATTTTTGTTCTTGATTATAATTTTATAGAAATAAAATCTAATAGTAAAGAATAAAAAACAAAATTATAAAAAATAAATAAAAAAAATTTTGTTTGAATAAAAAAAGTAAATCACTTGTAATAGTATTATTTCTGCATATTGTATAATGTTATAAAAAAAACAAATAAAAAAAATTATTACTTACGAAAATTTTTTATTAAAAATATTTTTGAAAAAAATTTTGTAAATTATAAAAAATAAATTTGTTAATAACGATATATCGAATCGGAAAAAATATATTTAACAAAATTTAATTTCATCACCGTATGTTAAAAAATATTTATCATCACAACGTAAAATCAAAGCACCATTATTATTTAATCCAATCAATTCAGCTGTTTTATTTTTATATTTAATTGTTGTGTTTAAACCGAATGCTAATTCTCACCAACGTGTTCTAACTTTTTCAAACTCTGTATGTTTCCATTTATTTATTTGTTTTATTAAAACAGATAATAATTCATCAGTTGTCACATCTGAAAATACATTTGTTTTGATTGTTTTATATTCTTTGATAGTTGGGTTTGTTTGTATGTTTATACCAATACCAATAATAACAAAATTGTTAAAGTATTCTATTAAAATGCCACTTATTTTCTTGCCATCAATCAATATGTCGTTTGGCCATTTAATTTTAGGATTCATATTATATTTTAAAAGTGTTTCTGCAACAGCAATTGCAATTGCGTATGATAGTGTTGGTTGGGGTTCTGGTTGTTTGTATATAAAACTTGCATATAAATTGCCGTGATGAGAAATCCATTTTCTGTTATATCTGCCATGACCATTTGATTGTGCTTTTGCTGTGATAATAGTTTTGTCAGACACTTTGTTTTTTGCGATTAAATCTTTCGCAATATCTTGGGTACTTGAAATTTTATCAAAAGAAATAAGTTTATATGCGTCCAAGTTTATATTTCCCATTTTCGTTTATTATTATATTGTGTCCATATTCTTTTCTTAATTTATAAATAGCATTTTCCACAATATGAGTTGTTATATTTTCGTTTATTCCCAATGCTTTTTTTAATTCTTGGATAGACAAAGAATCGTTTTTATACAAAGAAACGATAATATTATGTTGTAATTGGGGCAAATTTACATCTGTGTGCAAGATTTCTTTGATAATATCTGTATGATTGCTTTTATCTAAAATGATTTTTTGTAGTTCCAAAATAGATACAGGGGTATGTATTTGTAAATCATCAAAATTTATATCCGATTCGTTTGAAGTTGGGGTAATAATATGCCCCAAATCAGTTAAAATATGTTGCCAATATGTATCACAAGTATATATTTTTATTGCCTGCATATCCCAAGAATACACGAGAAATAGGGCGTTTTCAATAAGTTTTTATACCAAAACGATATATACGAAAAATTTTTTTGACAATATACTTGACAAATATATTTTTGTGTATTATATTGTTGCTTGTCAAAAGAGATTAATTCTTTGATGACCAGATGGCAACATCTGTGGGTCCAGGGTTTTCAGACTCCCTCCTACATTCTCTCTCCTCTGGACTTTGGACCCAACTTGTTAGTTTAGGACACCTATTTCTTTTTCTCCTTTCCTTCCTTTCAGGGTGTCCGAAAAAAACAACCGCCCAACGGCGGTGTTTTTTTATTTTTCAAATACACTAAAAATTTCCCAATGCACGGAACCAACAAATTGGTCAACGGCTGTAATATATGTTATTTTATAGCCCGCATTACATAACAGATTTTTGTCGCGCAAAAAAGTATTTGGATTACAAGATACATAAATAATTCTTTTTACATTTGATTTTGTTATTTCTTTTGTTTGTGCCAAAGCACCACCACGTGGTGGATCCATTATAATAACATCAAAATTATTTAATTGTTTTGCTGTTAATGGCTTTTTGAATAAATCGCGCTTTATTCCATTACCAACAATATCATATCCGGTCGCTTTTGTTGCAAATGTAAAATTTCCCAATCCACAAAATAAATCAACTACTCTTTTTGCGTTAATACAATGTTTTATAACTAAATCACGTAAAGCTTTTTCTGTTTGTTTTGTTGGCTGTAAAAAGGCATTTATTGTATATTCAACTGTATTATCATCAAAATTGATAATTGGTGTAATATAATTTCTGATTATTTTACCATTCCAACAGAAACGGATGATATTATTTGGTAGTTTTTCAATAGCATTTTTCAATTCGGTATTAAAAAATGGTATGTCTGCAGATACAGATACATCTATGCCGTTTTCACATAATGTAACCAATACAGAACCCGTTCCACACCAGGGTAATTTTGATAGATATGGAATAATATCATTTATTTCTGGAACAATATTCATACATTTTGAAATATCAATAATATCTTTTGATTGTTTTTTATAAAAACCAAAATGTTTATCATCAAATGCAAAATCTGCACGTCGTCTTTGTCCAAATTCACCCCATATAACAGAATCAGTTATATCTATGTGTGGTAATACAGATAATTTTTGTTGTTTATAATTTTCATCTGTAAAATCAAAATCACAACCACCACATATATTAAAAAAAGGGCATTTATTCATAATAAATCCATCGTTTTTACAATGATAACATATTTCTGCCTTGATTCAAAATTGTTTTCAATTTATCATAAATAGCATGACAAAGAAGATTACAGATAAAAAAATAGCGTTAGTTGCAGGTGGACTGGATTTACCATTTTTCACACGTGATGCTTTGCGTGCGCATGGTTGGGATGTTTATGTAATTGGATTTAAACATTTTTATGACCCAAAATTAAATCCGGATTTAGTGGTTTCTTTGGGTGGTTGTGGTCGTGGACATCGTGCATTACAGAAACGTGGAATACATAAATTAGTTTTTGTTGGTGCATTGGGACATATCAATTTATCTGATATATGGCCAGATTTTTGGTCTTTGTCTGTATTATTAAGTGTAATAAAAAATCAACGGGGGTATGATTCAATGGCTGTTGCGTTAAATAAAGAACTTGAAAAACGTGGTTATGAAATTGTTGCTGCTCAAGATTTGCCACCGGAAATAACTTTAGAAAAACCGGGAATTAAAACGAAAAAGAAACCATCAAAATCGGACATTGCCGACATAGAGCGTGCAATTCAGGTTTCACACACAATTGGTCGCGAAGATATTGGCGCTTCTGTTGTTGTTGATAAACAAGTTTTTGCCGTAGAGGCAGCCGAAGGAACAGCACGTATGTTGGAACGTGTTATAGAAATGCGTAAAAAACGTAAAAAGAATAGTGGTGTTTTTGCTAAAATGACAAAACCACACCAAGATTTAAGAATAGATATTCCCGCCATAGGTGTTGATACAGTCAAAGCCGTTGCGCGTGCGCATTTACGTGGAATCATAGTCAATGCCAAAACATGTTTTGTCGTTGACAGGGAAAATGTTATAAAAACAGCAGATAAATTAAAAATCTTTATACAGGCAATATAGTATATTGTTCATACAATTATAAAAATCGGGTTTTGTCCGATTTTTTTGTTTCACTGTTCTATCACTGTCCAACAACTAAAAAATATACAAAAATTGGACCTTTTTTTGATACATAAAAATCATATCATAAATGCCTCAATTTGTAAATTCTAAAAAAATAAAATTATTTCTCCCTTTTTATGTCTAAACATACTATGCTGTCAGCAAAAAAACAAAAAAATGATGAATTCTATACTCAACGCAGTGACATAGAAAAAGAGTTAAATAATTATAATCATTTATCAAAACATAACCATTTCAAAGACGCTGTTGTTTTTTGTAATTGTGATGACCCGTTGGAAAGTAATTTTTTTAAATATTTTGCCGATAATTTTACGGTATTGGGATTAAAAAAATTAATATGTACACATTATGAACCCGATGAAAATAAAAAATCTTATGTTTTAACTATAACCCGTGGTATGGATAAAAATAGCGATGGAAAAATAAATCGCAAAGATGTGGAACAAACAGAAATGTTGTTTTCCAATGGCGATTTTCGCAGTCCCGAATGTATTAAATTTTTACAGGAATCTGATATTGTTGTCACAAATCCCCCATTTTCATTATTTCGTGAATATGTTGCACAATTAATGGAATATAATAAAAAATTTTTAATTATTGGGAATCAAAACGCAATTGCATATAAGGAATTTTTCCCTTTAATAAAAGAAAACAAAGTTTGGTTGGGTTGCACAATGAATGGTTCAAATCGTTGGTTTCGTGTTCCCGATTATTATAAAGATTCCCCATCAACAAAAATTGGTGGTGGAACGGATGGATTTGAAAAAGGTGTAAAATATGTATTCGCAAAGGCGGTAGTTTGGTTTACAAATTTAGATTGTCAAAAAAGACATGAAGAATTTATTCCACGTAATTATAAAAATTATTATGGTAATGAATCAGATTATCACAAATATGACAATTATGATGCGATAAATATAAATAATGTAAATGATATACCAATTGATTATTACGGTATTATGGGGGTTCCAGTCACATTTTTACATAAATTTAATCCAGAACAATTTGAAATTATAGGATTGGGCAGTGGTGATACAGCAAAAAAATTAGGGATAACAAAAAATTATCGTGGTAGAACGGATTTAGCAATAACGGTAAATAATGTTAGGAGTTGTCCATATAATAGATTACTAATTCGTAGAAAAAAGGGTGAAACAGATGGAAATTAAATTACATGAATTAACTGTTCGTGATATAGCAAATGGCTATGTTGATAATAACGAAGATGGTGTTGTTGCGTATGGGGGTAAATTGGATGTTCGTCCAGCATATCAACGTGAATTTGTTTATAAAGATAAACAACGTGATGCAGTTATAGAATCTATACGTAAAAATTACCCATTAAATGTTATGTATTGGGTTGATAATGGTAATAACCAATATGAAGTATTGGATGGACAACAAAGAACGATATCTATATGTCAATATGTAAATGGATATTATTCAATTAATGATATGCAATTTGATTGTTTGGAAAGTGATGAACAAAAACAGATACTAGATTATAAATTACAAATTTATGTTTGTTCCAATGGAACAGATTCCGAAAAATTAGCATGGTTCCACACTATAAATATAGCGGGTGAAAAATTATCAGACCAAGAATTACGTAATGCAACGTATCGTGGACCATGGTTAAACGAAGCGAAAAAACATTTTTCCAAAACTAATAATCCCGCCCAATCCATAGCAGATAAATATATAAATGCTAAATGGAACAGACAAGAGGGATTGGAAACAGTTTTATCATGGATATCAAATGGGAAAATAGAATCATATATGAATGAACATAAAAACGATTCAAATGATAATGAATTATGGTTGTATTTCCAAAATGTTATAAATTGGGTAAAGTTGCTTTTTCCAAATTATCGCAAAGAAATGAAATCTGTTAATTGGGGCGCGTTGTATAACAGTTATCATACAAATAATTATGATGCAAATGAATTAGAATCTGTGGTTGCAAAGTTAATGGCAGATAGCGAAGTCCAAGATAAAAAAGGTATTTATGAGTATGTTTTTGATTCAAATCAAAAACATTTAAACTTGCGTCAATTTGATGATAATACCAAACGTACAGTTTATGAAAGACAGGGCGGTATTTGTCCAATGTGTAAAAATACACCAAATGAAAATAAAAAATGGAATATGGATGAAATGGAAGCAGATCATCATATTCCATGGAGTCGTGGTGGACAAACTACCATAGATAATTGCGTTATGCTGTGTCGTGAACACAATAGAATAAAAAGCAATAAATAAAAAACGGGTTTTATAACCCGTTTTTTTGTTGTTACCAATGTTATATTTTTTTATGTTTTTATCTAAATTTATTCTTCTATACATATTTTGTTATAATCATCGCAAATTTGTTTGCATTCATCACTTTCGTCATCTGTTTCTATTGCTATACAACGCATACAAGCAAGTGTCTCTTGGGTTTTGTGGTTGTGTTCTATGACAAAACAAGATGAAAAACAAATTATACATATGATTAACAGCCATATATTAAATTTTTCAAAAAACAATATTGCCAAAGTTACAATGGCAGATAGATATAATAACAAATAAATTGCAAGTGAATAAGTTGAAATACCGCACAAAGCAAATCCCCTGACAATAAATAATCTACAAAACATATATACAAAGACAGCACATTTTATACATTCACTAAATGTTTTGACTTTGTTATTTAATAATACTTTGATTTTCTCTTTCATGTTTCATATTTTAAATAAAAAATTTTTTTATACAACTATTTATATAAAAAACGGGTTTTATAACCCGTTTTTTATCTTTGTCTTTGGTTGAATTCGTTAATTCGTCTTTGTGCCATTTCTTGATAATATGATGTAAGAAATGTTCCACAGTTTGGACAAACTGTTTCTGAATGTGCCAAAGCATTTTTACAACATGTTTTTAATTGGTTATACATATTGTTTTAACCTTTATTTTTGTATGTCTTTGATTGTGACTTTGAATACAACATCTTTGCCAGCCAATTCTGGAACATATTGTGTTGGGAATGTTATATTTACATCACGTTGTTCTCCGATTTTTGCGCCAATTAATTGATCTTCAAATCCAGGAACAAATTGACTACTACCCAATTTTAATGGATAATTTGATGCTGTGCCACCTGCAAATTGAACATCACCCAAAAATCCAGCAAAATCTATAATAACTGTATCACCAACTTTTGCTGTTTTCTCTGCGTTATTTTCACATGCACCTAACATTGCTATTCCCCCTATGGCCATTGCCATTATTGTTTTTTTCATTGTTCATCCTTTTTATTTATTATATACACATCTGAAACCATATTCACGAACGGATGTGCCTTCGGCCTCTATCTTATAATCAAAATAAGAGCTGGGGCGCATAACTTCGAAAGATGGTTTGTCATATATAATTGCTATATTTTCTGCGTTACGACCGCAAACACGTTTCATTTCATAATCTGCAACAGCCGATATAATTGAACGATAATCACCATCAATATCCATACCATCAGCATTTGGCATTAAACGTAAACGCATTTCACGTGTGTCTGTGTCGCCCAATAAAATTTCAACACGAACCATGGCACCTTTGTATTCTTGCCAACGGGTTTCTTTTCTAGATGTGTTCCATTTGTTTGCCGATTCTTCAAATTCTTGTGGATTTTTGGGTTTTAATGAATCTATGTTGGAATATGGATTATCGTGTGAAATATATTCACTGGATGTTTCATTATATTCTGTTCCACCAGTTGAATAATTTCCATTTCCAACACAACCGACCAAAGCAAAACAAACACCAATTATGTAAAATATTGAATTTTTCATATTCTTTCTTCCTTTTTATTTATTTTAACAAATAAAGTATTTTGATTCAAGCAACGATTTATGATAAAATAACAAATATGACGAATGTAGTATTGGAATCTTTATTAAAACCTTTGGAAGAATTTTATAAACCATCATTTGTAGAAGAAATTGCAATAAATCATGGTGGCGAAGTTTGGATGCGTATTCATGGTGCAAAAATTCCATGGGTCGCTTATGATGCACCTGCATTATCAAAACAATATCTGGTTGATTTAATACATACAGTTGCAAACATTTATGAACGTCCATTTGACCCAATAAAGGGAATCCCTGTGGTATATGCAACATTACCAGGTGACCATCGTTTTTCTGCTATTGCTGGTCCAAACGTTCAATATGATGAAAATGATGTTACTGGCGGTGTCGCATTAAATATTCGTGGTGGTGGGGTCAAAGAAACAAGTTTTGAAAATTACCATATTGCCCCCGGAAAAAAATTATTGAAAGTAAAACCCAGAAATAATGTTCGACCCGATGACCCATACGAAAGGTTAATGGATGCAATAAATAATGGAAGTCCAATTTTAATTAGTGGTGCAACAGCAACGGGAAAAACAACATTTTTGAATCACATGTTGACTTTGATAGATCAAAATAGTCGTGTTATTACCGTAGAAGATGCTCGTGAAATACATGTTCCGCAAAAGAATAGGGTTCATTTCGTTTTATCCAGAACAGAACAATCAAATAATTTTAATTATGCACGATTACTTGATTTAGTTGTTCGTATGACCCCAGATGTTGTTATTGGTGGTGAAATTTCAACTGATAATGCGGCTGTGTTATGGGAAATGTTGGGAACAGGACACGACCATTTTTATACCACGATTCATGCCGAATCTGCCGAAGCAGCATATTCTGCTTTTGCTGATAGAATATTACACACACAACCGGCACACGACAGAACAGATTTGATTGCAGAAATGAAAAAGAAAATACGTGTTGTTCAATTGTCACGTGATGGTGCATTACGTGCCGTGACCGAGGTTGTATAACTTTTATTTCATAGTAGAAATAATATTGCGTAAATTTACAAGTAAATCTGTTCCGGCTTGACCGAACATAGGTAGATACGTTTCGTAATCTAACATATCTGCTTGGACTTGTGCTTTTATTCTTTCTGTTATATCAGAATGAATAATTGTTTGTGCGCTGTCCCATAAATTATATGCAGTCCATGTTTTAATAACAGTATCCCATTTTTGTTTTAATTCCATATCTTGGAATAGGGCAGATTTTATTTTTTCTTGCCAATTTTCACCAATGTTTTGAATCAAAGGTAATTCAACAATTTGTTTTAATCCATCTGCGGTCGGTTCAAAATTTTGCAGTGCTGATTGTAATACTACATATAGTATTTGAACCCTGCATTAAACCACCGTATGGCAATAAATCTGTTTCTATGGAATCCATCGGTGTTTTACCATTTTTTAAATTCAGTATATGTTTTACCAATGTTTCCCCACAAGGCAACGTTTTTAATTCTGTTAAAACACTTTCATCGGCTTCTTTTACAAAAACATCATTCACAGCGGCCCAGCCACCAACGATAACGTGTGCTTGGCGATACAAGTTTAATAAACGTTGTGCGGTACTATGAATCGGCTGTGACATATTCTCCCTCTCCCTTGTTTATAAATCTTGATGTTTTATTTAATAGTAATCATAATTACTTTGTGCATGGTTTTTTAATTTTTTCATCAGGATTTGATACTTTGCCATATAGTTTCCCAGAAGTATCTTTACAAACATATACTAATTGAGCAACAGCGGTATCTGTATTTTTCATTTCCGAGAAATTTGTATTTATTGCCACAGCTAAATCGCCAACATTTGGTTTTGCTTTGGCATCAACAAATACAAAAGATTTAGCAGGAATAAAATTACCAGTTCTTTTTGTATTTGGTATAACGGCATAAATATGTGAATTACCTTCTAATTCAACAGGAGCACTAATCATATTTTCGTCAGATTTTACAAATTTTAATGCAATATATTGCTGTCCTGTTAGCTTATCGTCACTACCAAATACAGGTATCAATTTTTTACGTGCATTATCATATAGTTGTGCACCATATAAACCATCATGAAAATCTAAACCAGAACGAGGATTAGTAGGATTTAAAACAGATTTTACACGTTCTTTGGTTTTATTAATTTGTTTGTTTAATTCCCCAGATTTATATAATGTGGCAATTTTATCAAACAATTCTGTTGTTGATAAACCGAATGCTTTTGCCAAAATGTCTATTTCGTTTTCATAAACTTCACGTTGTCCAACTTCAATTTTATGGTATACGGACAAAGTCATTTTTGATGCTTTTGCGGCTTCTTCTATGGTTTTATTTGATTGTTGTCTGATTTTACGTAAACCACTACCAAAAATTTTTAATCCGCTATCTTAGTTATCTACCAAACGACGTGTTATTTCAGATTGCCATTTGTTTGCCCCTTCGTC
>JAKSSZ010000080.1 GCA_024402835.1 Alphaproteobacteria bacterium
GCAATGCACTAATGATTGGGACGTTGTGTTGTAGGACATTAAATATTACAGAAAATACAGCTTTGGAATGCAAATTATCAAAAAGGAAAGATAAAAATGGAAAATAATAAAAACATATATATAGCATCTGACCATCGTGGAGTAGGACTGAAACTATATATTTTTGAAATGTTAAGAGCAGCGGGTTATAAAATTACCAATTTAGGAACAGATGATATAAACACATCTGTAGATTATCCAGATATCGCAAAAATGTTGGCCGATAAAATGTTAGAAGATACAAATTCATACGGTATATTAATTTGTGGAACCGGGGCAGGTATGGAAATCGCCGCAAATAGATACAAACATATCAGAGCTTCGCGTTGCGATAGACCATCCCAAGCAAAAAACGATAGATTTCATGATGATATAAATGTTATAACATTGGCAGCTGATGATATAGATACAGAACAAGCATTTTTGTGTGTTCAAACATTTTTAGAAAGCCCATTTGATGATTGCGAACGCAGGGTTAGAAGAATAAAAAAAATATCTTAAAAAAAATCCCCATATTTATGGGGTTTTTTTATTTCTTTATTACAAAATTAACAAGTTTATTTGGAACAATTACCGTTTTTATAATTGTTGCATTTTCCAAACGTTTCTTTGCTGTTATTTGCGCGGTATCTACAATTTCTTTTTCTGTTGCGGTTGCTAGTATATCAAATTGTCCAGAACGTTTTCCATTGATAGATACTACTATTGTCATTTCTGTTTTAGCCAATTTATTTTCATCATAAACAGGCCATGGTTCAAATACCATCATATCTGTATGACCAATTTTTTCCCACAATTCTTCTGTCAAATGTGGCGCAAAAGGATTCAACATTTGTAATAAAATTTCATACGCAGAATAGGGCATCGTTTTCGCAAAATTGTTTATAAATTCCATCATTGAAGCAATAGCTGTATTAAACTTCATATTCGCAATACGCTCTGTCATATCCGCAATTAATTGATGTGTTAAGCGTTCTTGTTCCGTAGTTAAAGCGTCTGTTGTTAAATTATCAGAGAAACCTTCAACTCTTTTTAAAAAACGCTGTATACCAGATAAAGTCCCTTCGGACCAGTTTACATTCATTTCCCATGGGCCAAGAGACAAAATAGTCATACGACAAACATCAGCACCCGCCCTTGCAACTACATCTGAACTGGGGACTGTATTTCCCAAAGATTTTGACATTTTACGTCCATCTGCAGCCAAAAGCAAACCACTGGCAGTACGTTTTTTATATGGCTCGACTGTAGGCACTAACCCTAAATCGTACATAACTTTATACCAAAAACGCGAATAGAGTAGGTGTCTGGTATTGTGTTCGTTTCCACCGTTATAATGATCAACAGACATCCAAGTTTCTAGGTTTTTACGAGAACAGAATGCCTCGTTATTTTTTGAATCTAGGTATCGCATATAATACCAAGAAGAACCAGCCCATTGTGGCATGGTATCTGTTTCTCGTTTAGCTTTACCACCACAACACGGACACGCTGTATTCACCCAATCATCAGCTCGAGCCAAAGGCGATTCACCATTATCTGTGGGTTTATAATCTGACATATATGGTTGCAACAAAGGCAAATCAGATTCAGGAATAGGGACCCAACCACACTTTTCACAGAAAACCAATGGTATAGGTTCCCCCCAATACATCTGTCTGGAAAATCCCCAATCTTTTAATTTATATTTTTTTGTTCCACGTGCAAAGCCATGTTCCGTACCATATTTTATTGCAGTATCTATGGCCGTTTGTTTATCCATTCCATCTAAAAAACCAGAATTAATATGCACCCCATCTTGTTCCCATGCACATTCTGAAATATCACCACCAGATAAAACTTGTATTATTGGTAATTTAAACTTTTTTGCAAAAGCATAATCTCGACTATCATGGGCAGGAACTGCCATAATAGCACCAAATCCATAATCAGCCAAAACATAATCAGATACAAAAATAGGGATTTTAACTCCAGTAAAAGGATTGGTAGCTTTTACCCCTTTTAATTCAACACCTGTTTTATCTTTTGTAACATCTGTTCTTTCTATTTCGCTTTTTGCTATTGCTGACTTTATATACTGTTCTACCTCTGATGAGTTCTCTATCCCCCCATTATCCAACCACTTACGAACAAGTTTATGTTCTGTTGCAATAACACAAAATGTTACACCAAAAATAGTATCCACCCGTGTTGTATAGATTGTCATAATATCATCACCAACTTTGAAATCAACATCAGCACCGGTAGATCTACCAATCCAATTAATTTGTTGTGTTTTTACCTGTTCTGGATAATCAACCAAAGTTAAATCATCTATTAATCTATCTGCATATTTTGTGATTGCTAAATTCCATTGCAATTTCATTTTTTTCTCAACTGGTCCATGACAACGTTCACATTTACCATCTTCTAATTCTTCATTAGTTAAATTAGTGTTACAATTTGGACACCAATTCATAGGAAGTTCCGATTTATAAGCCAATCCGGCTTTAAAAAATTGGATAAACATCCACTGAGTCCATTTTATAAAATCTGGATCAGATGTAGCCACAGTAGATTCTGGATTAAATGACAACCCCATAACAGAAATATCTTTTTCAAAGATTTTTATTAACTCGGCAACTGATTCACTGGGGTGTTTTCCAATTTTTGTGGCATATTTTTCGGATGAAATACCCATAGAATCATAGCCAATAGGGTATAAAACATCATAGCCCTGATGCCGGCGAAAACGAGCCATCACATCCATTCCTGTATAAGGCAACATATGCCCAACATGTAAACCAGAGCCCGAAGGAAAGGGGAATTCTACTAAATTATAAAACTTTGGTTTTGAACCATCATTTTTAGGAACAAAACATTTTGCATCATACCAACGTTTTTGCCATTTTAATTCACGTTCATGTATTTTCTCTATATCATCCATATTTTTTCACCTTCGATTATTTTTTACACTTATAATATATTGAAAAGGGCAAAATTTCAATAAAAATCATACCCTACACTAAAAGATTATGTATAGTTTGATTATTGTTTATAAAACCACTATAAAAGATACAATTATACTTTAATATCATGCGATAAGTATTTATTTATAGTAAAAAATTTAATTTTGCCAGACTAATGCATTTTTATTAAAATATCGTAAAAACATCATCTGAATAATAAAATTTTCATAAAGTAACAAAAACAATAACATTTAATTTAAACACAAACTAGACACAACATAAAAATATGTTGTTTTTTGGTAAAAAAGGTTATTTATTTTTAATTAGTAGCGTTCTAAACACAATAAGCACCAATAGAATAATAAATCACTGTAAATATCTTTCTGTACAATACTAACTATACATAATATACATTATACGCCTTTTTGTTTTATATCAAATATAAAGGAACAGGGTAGAAAAAATAGCACCCTTTCTATTTTAGGGTGCTTATTTTGTCTTCATATAAAAACATTTTTACATGTTTTACTTTTTCTTTATTACTTTCTTTGCTTGTTTCGCTACATTTGTAACCTTGTTTTTCAATG
>JAKSSZ010000081.1 GCA_024402835.1 Alphaproteobacteria bacterium
ATCATAAAAGGCATCTATCAGATTTCCCAATATGTCAAACTGACGTAAATATAATTTACCGTATTGTTGTAAGTTTGCCAATGTATCCTCCCTCTCGCACTTATTTTTAATTATTTTTTCTTTGGTGCAGTAAACTGATATGCCTGTTTACAATGTTCATAACAATATGGTTTGCCAGTAAATACCGTTTCCCCACAAAAATGAAAATTATCAGAATCAGGGTCACCAATTGGCCATCTGCATTGATTCGGTTTTAGATTTGCCATTTGTAAAGCATGTTGAATCATGTGTTCATATAACGCCAAATCTTTATTTGTTTTTTTTGAAGCCGTTTTTATCGGTTTTTTTACTTCTATTTTTTTTACTTCTTTCTTTTTAGGTTTTGCTGTCGTTTTTATTGGCTTTGCAACACTTTTTGTCTTTTTTACAACTTCTTTTTTTACCGTTTTTGTTGTTTTAGTTACTTTTTTATCAGCAACTTTTTTCGTTGTTTTTTTCAAAATTGGTTTAACAGTAGTCTTTGATTTTGACTTCGCCGATACAACAACCTTTTTAGCAATCTCTTTTTTAACTGTTTTTGTTGTTTTTTTATCAGCAACTTTCTTTGGTGCTGGTTTTGCTTTTACCTTTTGTGGTTCTGTGGCTTTGGCATTCCAGCCCATACGATTTAATTTACCAACGACTGCATTTTTTGACATACCAAGTTTTTTACCCATTTCAGAAGTTGAAAACCCCTTGCCAACTAATGCTTTGAGTTTTTTTAACATTGTATTATCCCAACCTTTACTCATTTTAAAAAATCCTTGTTTTTATATACATTATAAGTGTATCATAAAACCGAATCGAAAGGCAAGGAAGAAAAATGATTTATTACATATTTTTTTCACTTATTTTAATCGGGGGATTGTTTTGCGCTTATCGTATGTCCGTAATAGATTTTAAACGCAGAATTATACCTGATGTTTATTTGTTTCCTTTTTTGTTTGCTGGATTATTGTTGATAAATTTCTTTAAATGGCCCGTAACAATGGCTGATGCAGTTATCGGTGGTTCGATGGGATATTGTTTAGGCTTTGTGTTGGGGTTCATTTTTGAACATACAAAAAAAGATTTAAAATATCCGCCTATTGGTATGGGCGACATAAAACTTATCGGAGCAGGCGGTATTTGGTTGGGAACTATGGGGTTATCTTTGTCTATGATTATCACCAGCATCATTTCTTTTATTTGGTCAAAAAGAACAAAAAACAAATATATCCCTTTTGCACCTTTTTTTCTGGGAAGTAGTTTTTTGACTTTTATTATTATTAAACTTTTGATATAATTACGGTATAGAGAGAATATATGAAGCGTATATTATGGCTTTTTATCTTTGTCGCTTTTTGTGTTACAGGCCTGACTAAATGGGGCTTTGGGGCATCTTCTATATTGTCTAATTATGGTCAAATACAGAATGTACAAAATTATTCTTCTAATCCTTTTTGGTCACCAAATTCACCATATAATAAAAAATTACCACAACCAGTTTATTTGCAAGGTGCTGATTTAACAGCGGGCGATTGCCAACAAGTTGTGCAATCTTTGATTTCTGTGCAATGTATGACCAGAAATAATTGTAAAAATACAAGTTTATCAGATATACGTCCCGCAATTATGGTTCAATTATCCAGTTTATCCGACCAACATAATTATGCTTCATCTTGTGCCGGATTCATAGATACTATTTTCGAATCGTATATGGCACAATATGGGAATAATATTCCAAAGAAAACGGCTTTTCCAACGGTATCTGTTCCGTCACCAACAACGAATCCAAACGCCATAGAACTACATAATCCGTATAAAATAGAAACACCGGAATGGAAGCAAGATATAATTGAGCGATCCCAAGAATTACAAAATTTACAGCAACAAAATGGGGCGGGCAATTACAAATTGTCCGCAACTGCTTTTCCAAAGACAATAGATGATGTTTCTTTTGCCGAACAAATGGAAAATCTGCAAGAGGGTTATGCTCCATTTAAAGACAAAAGCGCTTTCCATCAGATAAATGTGAAATCTTTATACGAATATTGTAAATCTCATTCTGATGCACCAGAATGTAAACAATATAGAGAGCAACAACAAGCACAAAATGGTAATAGCAATGGTAATAATGGTGCAACAACACCAACAGGTGATAAGACAGCACCCGCAAAAAGAACATCTATTGGATCGGTGGTATTTGAAATCTAGGGAATAAATATGAAGTTAAACTTGTTATTTTTATCTGTAATCTGTTGTTTAATTCATACAACAACTTTTAGTGCATCAAACGAAGATGCTTTGTCAAAATGTTTCAATGCTATGAAACAAAAGACAAGTATAGAATCAGAATTTACAGCCATATTTCCAAAAGATTTATCTTTGACCGAAGCAGATTTTCAAGCCAAAGAAACAGAAATTTATCAACTTTTAAGTAAAAAATTTATAGATTCTGCTGTTCAACATGAATGTTTAAATAATTTAAATTCTATTACAGATATAGATAACATAAATGTTACTTTTAAACGTGGAGAAGCCACTTTTAATGTAAATATAGACGTAGAAAAATTATTTGATTATATAACAATACCTACAGGTGTATTAGTATATAAAAGCAATTTATCTCAAAATAGTGTTTTAAAGTTATCGAGTATTCCAAAAAAACAAAAATTCTTTTCATCTGGCTGTTCAGATCATAACATTTGGAATAATCTAGATGATGATGCAGCAGTAAATGTTGCTGGGCAACAAACATTTACCGAATTCGGTGGAAGCGAAAACGAATTTTTCCTTGATTTTGCTGAAGGGGATAACAAACGCGCATTTCCAGGATTAGTAATAACAGATGTGACAAATTCTACAGAAGAAACGGTTGTTATATATTCAAATTATAAAACAGCAAGAACAAGAATAAAAACATTTGTTAATGCATTAAAAGGCAAACAATGTTCACAACAAGGTTTATCTGCATATTTAGTAAATTTAGGTTCTCAATCAAATCTATCTGCAACAGGTTATGCCACAGGTGGAGCTGTTTCTAGTGGTGTTTCAGCGCTAGGAGGAACAGTAGCAATTGTAGCACCTCATTTTGGTGCAGCAGGAGCCGCCGCCGCTGGTACTGCTGCAGCTACGACTGCTACTGCGGGCACTGCCGCTGCTACTACCGCCGCTGCGGGTGCATCTGTTAGTTGGATTCCTGTGGTTGGTTGGGTTATAGCAGGAGCAGCAGCAATGGTTTCAGCATATTTATGGTTAAAACCAGAAGAAATTGGCGATATAAAAGAAGTTACTATTCTGGATGGACCATATGCTTTGTGAAAAAAGTCCTGTTGTATAAATAAAGAAATTTATTATAATAAGGTTATCAAAGGTGAAATTATGAAAAAGTTTTTTGTGTTTTTTGTTTCAATTTTTATGGCAATACGTTCTTGTAATCACTATCAGGACTCATCAACCAAACCACCTCGCAAAGAAGATCCAAACAATCACCACCTCACTGTAACATCTACAACCAATACTGGCAAACCATCCA
>JAKSSZ010000082.1 GCA_024402835.1 Alphaproteobacteria bacterium
TATCTGATCTTCCTCTGGTAAATCCAGCCAAAGCACGTGTCAATAACATAACTTGTTCTTGATAAACAATAATCCCATAAGTTTCTTTTAATATAGGTTCTGCCTTTGGATGAACATAAGAAATTGCTTCTTTACCATGCATACGATCAATAAATTGTGGAATAAACGCTATTGGTCCAGGTCTGTTTAAAGCATTTAATGCAGAAATCTCTAAAAAACTGTTTGGACACATTTTTTTCAATGTTTGCTGAACAAAAGGGGCATCAAATTGAAAAATACCTTCGGTCAAACCATTACGCCATAAATCCATTGTTTTTTCATCATCTGTTGGTATAGCATCTAAATCAATATTTACACCACAAGTTTTTTGTATTAAACGAACAGTGTTTTTTAGAACAACAAGTGTTTCCAACCCCAAAAAGTCAAATTTAATTAAACCAGATGATTCCAAATAATGTCCATCAAATTGGCATGATGGTAATTGGTTTGCGGGATCACGATATACGGGGGCTATTTTTGTTGTGGCACGATCACCAATAACAACACCACACGCATGTTGTCCCAAATTACGAACAGAACCTTCTAAATCTTCGGCTATTTTGATAACTTTTTTTAATTCAGAATCATCATCCATCATATTTTGTATTTCAATAGAATCATCAACTGCGGCCTTTAATGTTTTCGCATCTTGCGGTATTTTTTTTGAAACATTATCTGTTTGTTTATATGGGAGTCCATATACACGCCCAATATCCCTTACTGCACCACGAGCCTGTAATCCACCAAATGTAATAATTCTGCAAACAGCATCACGACCATATTTTTCACCAACATAATTTAAAACCCTTTCTATTCCAGTTGGCTCAAAATCAATATCAAAATCAGGCATTGAGATACGATCTGGATTCAAAAATCTTTCAAATAACAAACCATATTTTAACGGATTAACGTGTGTAATTCCCAAAGCCCAAGCAACAATTGAACCCGCACCAGAGCCACGTCCGGGACCAGTTAAAATACCATTATTACGACACCAATTTATATAATCAGCAACTATAAGGAAATACCCTGGAAATTGCATCCTAATGATTGTATCTAGTTCAAAATCAGCCTGTTCAAAATAGGGTGCTGTATCTGTAATATTGTTTTCTTTTAATCGAGCAGTTAAACCATTTATAGTATTATCACGCAACATCTGACATTCTGTTTCAAAATCTTGTCCAAATTTTGGCAATAATGGTTTTTCATGAACATTGACATAAAAATTACAACGTTTCGCTATATTGACAGTATTTTCTATTGCTTCGGGTAAATCAGAAAATAACTCTATCATTTCTTCTTGGGATTTAAAGTATTGTTCCGAAGATTTGCGTGGTCTATCAGGATTTATTACTTTTGTTTGACCCAATACACAACTTAAAGCATCTGCACCTTCGTAATCATCACGAGATTTAAAACATACATCATTTGTTGCAACTATCGGTATGTTTCTATCGCGAGCAATTTGCAAAAACACCGGTTCTGTTTTTATTTCATCATCTAACCCATGTCTTTGTATTTCTAGATAAAAATTATCTTTACCAAAGATATCTATAAATTTATCAGCCAAAGTAAATGCTGTATTGTTTTGATTGTTTAAAATCGCTTTACCAATAGCACCCAAATGAGCGCCAGATAAGCATATCAAACCATCACTGTGTTTATGTAATTCAGAAAATGTTATATATGGTCCCAAGTGATAATTTTCATTACGCATATACATGATTCTGCTTAATTCACATAAATTCAAATATCCATCATGATTTTTTGCCAATAAAACTATTTTAGATAAAGATTCTATACGTAATATTTTTGGGTCTGTAGAGTGATAGTTCAGTGATAACTCTATACCAATAATTGGTAATAATTTATTTTCGGGCATCTTATCAGAAAACTCTGCACAACCAGACATCAAATTAGTATCTGTCAAAGCACAACCGAACATACCATATTCTTTACACAATGTTGGTATATCATTATGTGTATTTTTATCAAATACAGCCAAAGTAGAGGCGCCCACAGAAAACTTTGAATGGACATGAAGATGTATAAACTTTGTATCCATAATTTTTTACAAATGTTTTAACATAATTTACCGTGACAATGTTTATATTTTAATCCAGAACCACATGGACACAAAGCATTACGACTTATGTTCATATTAGACAAATTACCATTATCACCATTTGTTTTTTGGTTTAATGCAGAATCGTGTTCAGCGTGTTGTTGTGCGGTTGCATCAACATCTTCACGTGTTAAATTCATTCTGCAAATATATGCGATAGACATGCTTTTAAAGTTGTTTATCGTATTTCTAAACAAACCCAAAGCCTCTTGCTTGTATTCATACAAAGGATTTTTTTGAGCATAACCACGCAAACCGATGGCACTTTGCAAATAATCCATTTGTTGTAAATGACGTTTCCAAACAGCATCCAAAGCACCCAACATCATTTGCTTTTGCGCCACTTGCATTAATTCTGGGCCATATTTTTCTGCTTGTTGATTATAACGATTTTTAGCCAATTTTAATAAAGTTTCATACGCTTTGCGTTCAGTTATTTCTTCGTCTGTTTCCCAATTTTTCAAATCGGTAATATCCAAAGCAAATATTCTCATCATATCACGATGTATTCCTTCTATATTCCAATCCATTGGTCGTGATTTCTCAGGAATATTATTTTCACAAATTAGTTCTGTGACATCTTCTATGATTTCGTTTGCCAAAGGCGTTAAATCATTTAATCTCATTAAATCATTACGTTGCTTGTATATAACTGTTCTTTGCTCGTTCATAACATCATCATATTTAAGCAATTCTTTTCGCGCTTCGAAATAACGTGCTTCTACGCGTTTTTGCGCTTTTTCAAGTGCCTTGGTTATCCATGGATGTGTTATTGCTTCACCTTCTTTTAAACCCAATGTGGTTAACATACCATCCAATCTGGCAGCACCGAATATACGCATTAAATCATCATCCAAAGCCAAGAAAAATTTAGAATCACCAGGATCACCTTGCCGCCCTGAACGACCACGTAATTGGTTATCTATACGTCTAGATTCGTGTCTTTCTGTTCCAATAACATATAAACCACCAGCCGAAAGAACGATTTGTTTGTTTTCTTCTATTTTTTGTTCTATTTCTTTCTTTTTTTCTTCAAAATCTGGTGAAGTTTCATCTAATTCGGCTATTAATTCTTCGGCATTTCCACCAAGTTTAATATCTGTTCCACGACCAGCCATATTTGTAGCAATAGTGACAGCACCAGGGGCGCCTGCTTGGGATACAATCTTGGCTTCGGACTCGTGATGCTTAGCATTTAAAACAGCAGGCGTAATGTTTAACTTTTTCTTTACTAAATTCGCTAACTCCTCTGATTTTTCAATAGAAATTGTTCCAACCAATACCGGCTGTTTACGTAGCATACATTCAGCAATTTGTTTAATTATTGCTATATACTTCTCTTCTTTCCTACGATAAATTTTATC
>JAKSSZ010000083.1 GCA_024402835.1 Alphaproteobacteria bacterium
CTCAACCAAATCATCAACTGAAACTTGTTGTATTTCATTTATGTCATCCAATACTGCCTTGGCTAATAATTCCATTGTGGTTTGCCAATCTTTATGTGCACCACCTGATGGCTCATCTATAATTTTATCTATAACCCCAAAAGAATACATATCACGTGCTGTTAATTTTAATGCAGTTGTTGCTTGTGCTTTAAATTTATTATCTTTCCATAATATACTTGCACAAGATTCTGGTGCAATTACAGAATAAATCGCATTTTCTAACATTAATACTCTATCCCCCGTTCCAATAGCAATTGCCCCACCTGATCCACCCTCACCTACGTTTACTGCTATATATGGTGTTTTTACAGATAATCCCACAGCAATTGTTTCTGCTATGGCTTGTGATTGTCCACGTTCTTCGGCAGAACCACCAGCAAAAGCACCCGCTGTATCAAATAATGAAATTATTGGTAAATTAAACTTTTCTGCCAATTTCATCAATCTTTGTGCCTTGCGATAACCTTCAGGGTTTGGCATTCCAAATCTATGTTGTTGACGTGTTTCTATGTTGCGACCTTTTTCATGTCCAATAATAACTGCTGGTGTTCCATACCAATATCCCAAACCACCACACAAAGCACTATCTTCACCAAAATATCTATCCCCTGCTAAATAGGTCCAATCATCAACTATTCCGGCAATATAATCTAAGAAATGTGGTCTATTTTCATTACGTGCTAATAAAACCTTATCGTATTCTGGGGTTTTACCAATATCACGTGATTTTTTACTATTTTCTGCTTTCGGCGTTTTTACATCTATAATTTTTGGATTTTTGGGTGTTTTTAATAATACATTTAATACTTTTTCTAAATTAGATTTCAAATCTATTCTATCTGATACTATATCAACCAAACCATGAGCATATAAATAATCAGCAGTTTGAAAATTAGCTGGCAATTTTTCATGAATATTTTGTTCTATTACACGACGCCCTGCAAATCCAACACGTGCACCGGATTCAGCAATATGGATATCACCCAACATAGCAAAAGAAGCCGAAACACCACCAAATGTTGGATCTGTTAAAACCACAATATATGGCAATTTATTCGCGTGTAATTTATTAACTGCTACCGTTGTGCGCGCCATTTGCATAAGTGCCAATATATTTTCTTGCATTCTTGCACCACCACTACAAGTAACCATGACAAATGGGTTCTTATTTTCTATAGCATGCTCTATACTTGCTATAATAGAATCCCCCACTGCACGCCCCATAGACCCCATCATAAAATAACCGTTCATTACACATATTGTTGTTTGTATTCCACCGATTGTCCCATCAGCCGTAACTATTGCGTCATTACAACCAGTTTCTTCTCGTGCTTCACTTAAACGTTCTTTATATGATACCCTATCAACAAAATTTAATGGGTCATCAGAGACAACTGGCAAATCTATTTTTTGCCAAGAAGTATTATCAAACAACAAATCAAATCTTTGTTTTGGGGTCATCATAAATGAACGATTACATCTTGGACAAATATAATGATTTTGCTTGTAATCTTTATAATACACTAAATGCCCACACGCTTCACATTTTATCCACATTAATCTGCGGACACGTTCATATTTATCACGATTACGATTTTTAATTCCAATAGCCATATCTTTATCCATTCATTTTATTAGTTAATTCTTTACTAGGTTTGAATAATATAGTCGTATTTGCAGGTGCAATCATATATTTTTTTTGAATTGGGTTATACAATTCTTTCGTTGCACGATGTCTTGATTGTATTGTACCAAAGCCACGAATTTCAATTTTATTTCCATATTTGATTGCATTTTTTATATTGTTTATAACATTATCAAAAAAAATTGTTGCTTCTTCGGTACGCATAGAATCAAATTGAACTTTGATACTGCGAATTAAATCGGAACGTTTCATTATATAACTACACCTTTTATAAATTATTGTATATTATAGTTAATATAAAGCAAAAATACAAATATAATATAACAACTTGAATTTTTTTAGTTGTTTATTTATAATTTGTTGCGTTCGGAGATGTGGCAGAGTGGTTGAATGCGCGCGACTCGAAATCGTGTATACAGGAAACTGTATCGGGGGTTCAAATCCCTCCATCTCCGCCAAATTATTTTATTGAAATAATATGTTTTATATTTTATTCTAATAATAATGTTAGATAGTTGGGAGATTGTATATGAAAAGAACATCTTTGATAATATCTTGCTTATTAGTATTTTTACCAATATTATCCGTAAATGCTGATAATTATACAAATTTCTTATCTATAAATATGCGTTATACGTATAATAATATGAACAACAAAGATACAAAAAATATAGAATATAAAAATCTTAGCATATCAAAAGATTTATTGGGAATGGGTCTAGAATTTGGTACAAGATTTGATATAACAGATATTTATCATCTTGGGTTTTCAGTAAATTATAATTTTTTTGGTAACGAAAAATTTAGTTTAACATCAAATTCTGATTTGAAAGATATGAATGTCGGTTATCATGGAACAGGGATAAGTTTTGATAATTATATTAGATTAGAAACAACTGATAATAATACAAACAGAATTGATTTGATTGCAGGTTTGGGGTACGAACATATTTGGTCTATTTTAGATACAAATGATACAAAAAACACAAATAATTCTGGTGGGATTTCTTTAAAATTGGGATTGGAACATGCTTTTGCTACTAATTGGGCGTGGAACATCACAGGGCAAACAATATTTGCGTTAAAAAATCAAGCCGGTCTATTGTTTCAAAATATGTTTTCTGGAACTTTGGGGATAAAATATAAATTCTAAATAGTTATACATCAAAATTATAATTACTTATAGATTTGGTAATTGCTTCTACCAATTTTGCTTGATAATCGCTTGATTTTAAAAGTTTTTCTTCACTAGCATTTGTCAAATGCCCTAATTCTATCAAAGCCCCTGGTACTGTAGAACGCAATACAGCAAATGGAGCATGACGAACAGATGGACCAGGTTGCTGTTCTATATTTAATTTATTAAAATGTTTTGCACAAGCATTTGCATATTCTTCTGATAATTCGGCAACCGCATGTTGTTGTAATGATGATAATGCTATACGAATATCTTTTGAAAATTGTTCAAAACCATTAACATCTATTTTATCTACTGCATTTTCTGAATCTGCAAGTTTTTGTGCCTCTTCATCCGATGCTTTTTCAGACAATGTATAAACAGAAAAACCCTTCATTTTACGACTTGGATTTGCATTAGCATGTAAAGATATAAACAATTCAGCCTTTAATCTTTCCGCTATTTCTGCCCGTTCTGCTAATTTAAGATATTCATCCTTGCTTCTGGTTAAATATGTCGTATATCCATTGGAATCCAGTTTGGTTTTTAATTTTTTTGCGATAGACAAAACAATATCTTTTTCTTTTGTTCCATTTTTACTTATACAACCTGGATCTTTTCCACCATGTCCAGC
>JAKSSZ010000084.1 GCA_024402835.1 Alphaproteobacteria bacterium
TGTAAATACACATACTCCATTATTGTTTTTCTTTTTCACAGGTTTATGTTATAACTTAAAAACTTATCAATTACCCGAAGCATCTGCATCCGGAAAAGGGCGTCCATTGGTAAATTTATTACCATTATCCGAAGGCGAAGTTATAACTGCTATATTGCCCGTAGCCGAAGAAGAATTTAAAACCGCTTCTGAAACAGAAAACGAAAGATATTTAATGTTTGCAACATCATCTGGTACTGTTCGCAGAAATCGTATATCAGATTTTGAATCTATACGTGCAAATGGAAAAATTGCAATGAAACTTGATGATGGTGATACATTAATATCTGTATTACCATGTACTGCAAATCAAGATGTGTTCTTGTCAACATATCGTGGTGCATGTATCAGATTCCCTGTTTCTGAAATACGTGTATTTGCTGGACGCAATTCCACAGGTGGTCGTGGTATAACTTTAAGTGGTGATGATAGAATTATTGGAATGGCTATGTTAAATCATGGCGAACCTGATTCTGTTGTCCGTGCTGCTTATGTAAAACAAAGTCGTGCTTTGCGTCGTGCTGCAACTGGCATAGAAGAAGAGGCCGATGCCGAAGAAGAAAACACAACACTTGTTTTGGATGAAGCAAAAATGAGTCAAATGGCATTGAACGAACAATTTATCTTAACTATATCTGAAAATGGTTTTGGTAAAAGAACAAGTTCCTATGAATATCGTTTAACTCATCGTGGTGGCAAAGGATTCACAAATATCAAACTTGGTGGCAAAAATACCGCAGTTGCTGGTTCATTCCCTGTGGCTGATAATCATGATATAATGCTTGTCACAAACGGTGGAAAAATTATTCGCACACCTGTTGCAGATGTTCGTATTGCTGGGCGCAGCACAGCCGGTGTCACATTATTTAGAATGGCTGATACCGAAAAGGTTGTATCTGCGGTATCCATAGAACACGAAGAAGTGACCGAAGAAGAAAATACAGAAACAACAGAAAGCGCAGAATAGAAAAAAATGGAAAGCACAGATAGTTTTGTTTCTATAAATGAACTTGCGAAACGTATGGACATTCCTGCCCATACGTTACGCTATTGGGAAAAACGATTTCCAACTGCAATAAAACCTGTCCTTGGGGCTGGTGGCCGTCGTTACTATCGTGCAGAAGTTGTTGCAAAATTCCAAAAGATAAAATCTTTATTATATGATCGTGGCATGACAATTGCTGGTGTAAAGAAAATGCTTCATAACGGTGACTTTACGAAAGAACAAAAACAAGAAATTTTAACCCTAAAACCACAACAAATTGTTTCACAACAAAATATAAATCGTGATGAAATTTTGCATGCCATAGATTTACTAGAACAGGCAAAAAATATTTTAAAATAAAACAAATGTCGCATATCATAGATTCTCATACACATATTGGTTGTTTTAATAAAAATATATTTTCTATAATTTGCGCTGTTTCTTTTGATGATTTTGATACATTAATACAATTATCAAAAGATAATACAAATATTCGTATTGCCTTTGGTATTCATCCATGGCAAATAAATTCTGTCAAAAAAGATTGGCAAGATGTTTTAAGACATATATTATTACAAAATAATAATTATATGATTGGTGAATGTGGTATTGATAAATTAAAACCGAATACAGAACAGCAACAAAATATATTTATACAGCAATTACAACTTGCATGTGAATTACACAGAACAATTTTTATACATAATGTAAAATCTCTTGATTTGATATTACCTATATTAAATATGTATAAAAATAAATTACCAAAACATATTGTGTTTCATAACTTTAATGAAAACCCAAATTTAATTTTAAAATTATCAAATGAATATAATGCATATTTTTCTTTTGTAAATATAAATACGGCAAAAATAAGACAATGTGTTCTTAACACACCGATAAATAAAATACTTGTTGAATCAGATGGTAAACAAAACATAGATTTAAATGACACAATAAATAAAATTGCGCAAATAAAATCAAATGATAATATGTTAAATATAATTTATGACAATACAATGGAAGTTTTAAAAAATGGATAGATTACACAGAATAAAATTATTACTTGGTGATGAAAAAGTAAAAAAATTACAAAATGCAACTGTTATGGTTGTTGGTTGTGGGGCGGTTGGCTCTTTTGCCATAGAAGCATTGGCACGCAGCGGTATTGGTCATTTGATACTTGTTGATTTTGATAATGTCGAAGAAACAAACACAAACAGACAACTTTTTGCGTTTGATTCAACTGTTGGAAAATCAAAAGTATATGTGGCTCAATCTCGGATATCTGATATAAATAAAGATATAAAAACAACCGCCATAAATACTTTTTGGGATGAAAATACAGACATTGAAATTAAACCTGATTTTGTCATAGATGCCATAGATACAATAAAATCAAAAATAGCTATATATAAATGGTGTAATAAGAATAATATACCTTTTATATCTTCAATGGGGGCAGGGCGCAAAACAGATTTAACAAAAATACAAATAACTAACATATCAAAAACTTCTGTTTGTCCGCTTGCATCAAAAATTAGACACGAAATAAAAAATCTAAATATTCCAGATTTTCCTGTTGTGTTTTCAACACAGGTAGCACAATCTGACAATGTTTTCGGAAAGACTTTTGGTTCTATAATAACAGTCACCGGTTGCTTTGGTTTGTATATGGCGGACTATGTTGTAAAGCAACTTTGTAAATAAGAATTCATACTTATAAACAAATGTTTATTTCACATATAGAATAAAAACTGTTGATACTCTATCAACGTAATTTATACAAAAAGAAATTAAAAAAGAAAAAGATAATAACAACTTCATTGATTGATTTATTGACTATAAAGGCTTTTGCTGGTGGGGAATATCATCAACAAACAACAGAATTTATGGGATATGATATATTGCCATATTTGGCTTTACGTGGTGGTTCAACATATTCTAATTTGAATGTTAAACTTGATGGCGACAAAGAAAGTATTTCTGATGCTGTTTTCCAGGGTCGTGTTGCTTTGGGACTTTCTTTTTATGAAGCATATCGTTTTGAAATCGAAGGTTCATTTTTTACCAAAGCAAAAGATACGGCAGATTTTTCATCAGCAACAAATGTTGAAGTAGAAAACTCTAATATAGAATTAATGGCAAATACATATATGAATTTGGGCCATTATAAATACATACAACCATTTGTTGGTATTGGTGCCGGAATAGCATTTACCGATACAAAAATAAATGGTGATTCTAATACAGATGCAAAGTTCTCTGGTATGGGAACATTGGGGTTATCTATGCCGTTCGGTTGTTTTGCGGTTGATATTGCTGCTCGTTATAATTATGTTGATGCTGAATCTGGCATGCATAATTTCAGTGGTGATGTCGGTATTCGTTATTTGTTCTAATAAAAAAAACTCCCCATAAAAATGGGGAGGTTTTACTATGTGTTTTATTTTGTGTATCGACGCAACTTCA
>JAKSSZ010000085.1 GCA_024402835.1 Alphaproteobacteria bacterium
CTATCGCAGTATTAAAATTTGAAACTCATGGAAATGTAGAAAAGAATACAGCGGATATGTTGCGAACGGTTGTCGAAAAAGATTTATCCAGCACCGGTTTATTTAAAATAGTAAATCATAATGCCTTGCCAGAATATGTTGAAATGAATAAAATGCCAAATTTTCAATCTTGGACTGCAATCAAAACACAGGTTCTTGTTCAGGCATCTGTAACGGTTGTAAATAAAAATGATTATAAACTTGATTGTTATGTGTGGGATATAAACGGCCAGGAACAAATCGAAGCACAAAGTTTAGTTGCTTCTAAAAAATCGGCACGTCGTCTTGCTCATATAATGGCAGATGCAATTTATGAAAGATTAACGGGTGAACTCGGGTATTTTGATACACAAATAGTATTTATTGCCGAATCAGGTGAAATTACGAATCGTCATAAAAGAATGGCGATAATGGATCAAGATGGATATGGAATGCGTTATTTATCTGATAAAGATACATTTGTAATGTCGCCACATTTTTCACCAAATATGTCAACAATCGTGTTTTTATCATATCGTGATAACGATCCTATGGTATGGACTTTGGATTTAGAATCTGGTAATCAAATGCGTTTGGGAAAATTTGGTGGGATGACTTTTGCACCACGTTTTTCACCCGATGGTAATAAAATAGCGTTGTCTTTGGTCAAAGATGGGATAACAAATATATATGAATATAATATATCTACAAAAACATTAAAGCAATTGACTTTCGGTAATCACATAGATACCAGTCCTTCGTATTCGCCAGATGGAAAATATATGGCATTTAATTCAGATCGCAGTGGTTCTCAACAAATACACGTTTTAAATTTAGCCACCGGAACCCAAGAGCGTATTACTTATGGTTCGGGTCGCTATGCGACACCTGCATGGTCACCGGATGGGCAATTCATAGCATTCACCAAAATGGCGGATGATACATTTTATATTGGTGTAATGAATCAATCTGGCCGTCATGAAAAAATATTGGCGGGTGGTTGGTTTATGGAATCTCCATCGTGGGCACCAAATTCTCGTCGTCTTGTATATTATGAAACGGAACGAGCCGAAGATGATATTGAAAGAATAAGCCATATTCGCAGTGTAGATATCACGGGACAAAATTTATATGATATAGAATTGCCGAACGATTTAAATGGTTCCGAACCAACGTGGTCACCAAAATTGCAATAAATATGTTAAAACGAATAATTGTGCCTTTTTTTATATTGTTATGTGGAATTTGTAATAATTCTATGGCAACCCCAGCAGTTGTTAAATATATAGTTGATGGTGATACGTTTTCAGCAACAGTAAAATTACAAGATGGCATAGAAATAATGTCTGTGCGTGTTCGTTTAATAAACATAGACACACCAGAAATACATGGTAATTGTGATTATGAAATAAAAATGGCGCAATATGCTAAACAGCGTCTGGGGGAACTTATTCCTGTTGGTTCAACTGTTGAATTAAAAAATGTTAAAAATGATAAATATATGGGGCGCATAGACGCAAATGTTTATGATTCTATTGGGCGTGATGTTGGTCTTGTTTTAATCAGTGAAAAAGTTGGTCGCCCATATTCTGGTGGAAAAAGACAATCTTGGTGTGACTAGCAACTGTGTTTATTGATTGCGCTGTGTATTTCTTCCAATGATGCGCTGGAAGACAATTCACGTTCAAAGAATATATGTGTTGTCCCAGATTTTATTTTACCTTTTTTGGGCCAATATAAACCAGTATCTAGTCCCACAGGTAATATAGGCAATTTTAATTGTTCTGCGATGAATAATAATCCACGTTTCAAAGGCGGTTTATGATTCGGTTGAACCCTTGTTCCCTCGGGGAAAATAATCAAAGTCATACCATCCATAACGCGTTTCATAACATTATTTGATAATATTTTCATATTTGTTGCACCGCGTTTTCTGTTTACACCTAATAAACCCATACGCCAAAAAGCCCAACCATATATTGGAATCCATAATAACTCCCGTTTAATAATAAAAAAAGCATGCGGCACATGTGTTACTAAAATGGCGACTTCCATAATTGACATGTGTTTTGATGCTATTATTGCACGCCCATCCAATCTGGTATTTATATTATGAATAAATGGGATACCGTTTTCTTCAACTGGTGGATAGTGGATTTCGTATTTTATACCACCAATAAATCTGGCAATTGCAATTACCCCCCATGCATCGGTCACAACTAAAAAATGTTCTAATTTTTTTGATATTAAACCGATAATTAATAACGGGGTCCATAATATGAACCATATTGTTAAACATAAATAAAATAAAATAGTTTTTAACATGTTTTTAACTTTCCTTTATACCAAACATTGTTGCAATATATTTTACATATTCTATCAGCCAACGTTGTAATCTTAAATGAACGGGCATTCCTTTTAATGTTGCCGGACAAGCCACAATATTTACATTTGGTAATTCTTCTTTTAATAAATAAATTGCACGGTTTATATGGTCTTCTGTTGTCACAACAACGATTCGATTCAAAAGTTCTTGTTCTGCAATTTGTTTTATTGCCAATGCGTTTTGATATGTTGATTTCGATTCGGTTTCTATATATACGTGTTGTATATTTGGTATTTCTGTTGCGCCTGCGCCAATAATATATAAATGGCTATATTTTAAATTAGATATTTTTTTTATAGCAAAAGGAATTCTTCTTTGATCACCGGTTAGAACGAAAACACTGTCATTTTCGGACAAATTATCACATTGTAAAGGGGTTGTGATTTTGAAAATTAATCCCCCAAAAACAAAACTACAAATTAATATCAAAGATACAGGAATACATTTCATTAGTTTTTTGATAATATTTTTATGGTTGTTTTCTTTGTTATATATACAGCAAAACATAAAATTAAAATTGGCAATATGGCTAATATAATCCAATCTAAACTTGATAATTTCAACATTGCCATCATTCCAAACATGGCTGTATGTGCGCAAGCCAAGAACAGTAATAATACAGGTACGGCGATAATCAGACCGAACAATCCAGCCAATCCACTAATTTTTGCAATAATAATTTGCATTTGATTTGCTATAAAGTTATCTGTGGCACCAATTTGATTTAATATCTCTAATTCGTGCTTGTGTAATACAGCGGTATTTTTTGCAATATAAGCAACACAAATACTGATTGAACATAAAATTATTCCCAAAATCATAATTGTCAAAGCGATTATTTTCCAGCCCATATTTACAGAATTTTTAACCGATTCGTTATGTGGTAAAAAACGGGCATATTGTTGTAAGTTGTTTTTTATTAAATCTGCATCTTTTGCGTCTTTTAATTTTACTTCATACATTATTGGTAAATAATCGTCCAATCTTGCCCCAGATGAAATCCATGGGTTCAACATTTTTTTCATTTCATCAGTTGTCACTTGTGATACAGAATCAAATTTGT
>JAKSSZ010000086.1 GCA_024402835.1 Alphaproteobacteria bacterium
TGTTATTGGGGGGGGGCCAAACAAATTATCTGTTTTTAAAAGAAAATATGGTTGACGATTTATTTTTAACCATAGAACCAAAAATGTTTGGCGCCGGCAAACATCTGAACATATGCAAAAAATTAGATATTCAGTTGCAGTTGGTGTCATGTAAAGTTCTTAACAAGACAGGAACATTACTCTTGCATTATACGGTAAAAAAACAAGAATAAACAAATGTATTAACTAGCGAGACAAATATGAGATATACAATACCTGAAATTTTACATATATTCTTTATAGAAATGCTATTAACCAGTAAGAAAAATCCAAACAAGAAAGTATATGGAAAAAAATTGTTATTGCACAAACAAAAAATGGTACAAGAGTTTTATTATGCCTGGAAGAAAATGGACACCACAAAAGCATATAATAATTTGGTTAAAAATCTAGATAGCAACAGTAAGAATATTGTTGATAACATATTGCATAATATTGAATTGGTTGCAAAAGATTATAAGGCATTGAAACACATATATTCACCAGAAGAAAAAAAACAATTAGAAAGTATTTTTAAAGATTATAGAAAAAACAAAAAGAAACTTGGCAACAACAAATACGCATACAAGAAATACTTATTGCCTATCAATCATTTTGAAGAAAATGTGTTCTACTATCAAAATTGTTTAATCTATTTAAGTAAAAAATCTTTGAATACTATTAGAAAAAAAGACATTCTGGATGTTGGTGGGTATATAGGTGATTCTGCAATTGTATTTGAAGATTATACAGATAAAACCATTCATACATTTGAACCTGAAATACATAACTATAATTATTTGTTAAAAACTTTGGAGATGAATAACACCACAAAAGTAAAACCTTATAATTTTGGTCTTGGCTCAAAAGATGCTGAATTAGATCTTGTGTATTTAGGCAGTAGCAGTAAGATTGTGTCAAATCATACGGACAACAAATATAATACGGAAAAAATTAAAATCACATCATTAGATGATTTTATTGCGAAAAATCCGATAAATATTGGACTTATCAAGGTTGATATTGAAGGTGCAGAATCTGACTTTATAAAGGGTGCAGAAAAAACCATAAAAACACAAAAACCTGTCATATTGTTGTCCATTTATCACAATGCATATGACTTTTTTGAATTGAAACGTATTATAGAAAATTGGAATTTGGGCTATAAATTTAAAATTGTGCGCCCTATTATTCCATGGTTATTTTATACAGAAACTATGCTAATTGCAGAACCAGCATAAACATAAAATTTATATCACAGAATAAACCGTATACAAACTGGCGGACAACTTTAAATTCTACAAATGCTTAGTAAAACTTATTTGATCATAAAATTCGTGTTTCAGACTATCATCCGTTCTAAATTTTCCACGAATTTCCGTTGTTAAAAATTCCATATGTTCATCTTCAACACCACGACTACTACAACAAAGATGTTTGGCTTTGATAACAACTGCGACGCCTTCTGGATGCAAATTGTTTTCTATCCATTTAGTTATTTGTGCTGTCAATTCTTCTTGTATCTGTGGTCGTCTGGCAAACCAATCTACGATTCTTGCATATTTAGAAAGCCCCATCAATTTATCACTTGGTAATATACCAATCCAACATTCCCCAGAAAAATCAACAAAATGGTGTGAACATACAGATTTAACTTTTATTGGTCCAACGGTCATAAGTTGATCTATTTTGTGTATATTGGGAAAGATTGTTATTTTTGGTGGAGCAACATAACGTCCCTTGAATTTTTCAAAAATCCACATCTTTGTTATTCTGGCTGCCGTTTCGGCAGTATTATGATCATTTTTTGTATCAATCTGAAGAGCTTCTAATGTTTGTTGTAGTAATCCTTGGACAACACTTTGCATTTCAGACAACTGCTTTTCAGTTAACACGTTATTTTCGTTTGCTAAATTCATCTTTAAACCGTTGTTTATTATAAAGCATTTGACATTCTTTAACTAGTTGGTTATGATATTACACGTCATGAAAAAGTCAAGCAATTGTTCGAAAAAAACATGTCAACATGGGTATCGCAATGATGCAAGTGTGGGCTTAGTAAAAGATAATTTAAAGCAAAGTTTCCAAGCTAGAATGTCACGATTATTAAATGTTTCGGAACACAAGTTGTCCGAGATATTAAAACCATATGATTGCTTCACGTGCAGATTAAACAGACTGCGAAATACAACGCGTGCAAAAGTTATAGACACAGCCAGTAAATCAGGAATTATACTGGAACCTCTGTCATGGTATCCCGATGCATTTTTGGTAAAAACAAGTAAATACAATTTAGTAACAACCGATTTGGTCAAAGGTGGTGTATTATATATACAAAATGCTTCAAGTTATTTACCTGTTTTGGCATTGCAACCAGAAACCGGCGACTCCATTCTTGATGCATGTGCTGCCCCAGGCGGTAAATCTTCACATATCGCAGCGTTGACTGGTGGCAACATAGATTTGTGGTTAAATGACGGAATAGTGTCGCGTATTGAAAATATTAAACAGGTTGAAAAGCTGTTGGGATTTAAACACAACAAGTTAACAACATTTCCTGTTCAAACTATAGACAAAGAAATTCATCAACAATTTGATAAAATTTTATTGGATATACAATGTTCTGGTGAAGGTATGATGGATATAACTAAGCCATTTACCATGAGATTTTGGTCCATGGACAGAATAAAAAAATACATGTATTTGCAAACGAAAGCTTTAAACGCCTGTTTTAAGCTTTTAAAACCTGGTGGAACATTAGTATATTCGACTTGTACCTTTGCCCCCGAAGAAAACGAAGCGCCAATTTCAAATTTATTAAAACATAATCCAGATGCTGTCATTCAACCACTATTGTTTGATTCAAAATTCGTACGACCAGGGGAAAGAAAATGGGATAATTTTGTTTTTAATCCACAATTATCTGGTGCTTTACGCGTATTACCCAGTCCCGGAATGGAAGGTTTTTTCTTGTGCAGAATAAGAAAAGCTATTGCTGGTGAAAAATTTGATTCTATCAATTTAAAATCGGTTGGACAAAAGTATGCAGAAATAACGGAGAAAATATAATGTCGCTTAAAGTTGCCCTTTTTTGTGATTTCTTTAATAATTTGGGGGGAACTGAGTATTATAATATGATGTTAGCGACAGAATTAAAAAAGCATGGTTTCGATGTACGCATATTTATAGGTGAAAAGCCCCGTCAAACTCCTTACTTAGATATACTGAAAGAAAACTCGATAGAATATATAGAATCTAAACGTTTTCACGATGATTATAGTGACAGAAGTATAGAAAAAGAATTTATTGTATCAATTTTGGATTATTTTCAATATTGGACACCAGATATTATACATGCTAGCCCTGCTGGCAAGTTAATAGTCGCTTATTTAGAAAACAAAAAACATCCAAACATACCAATCGTTGCAACA
>JAKSSZ010000087.1 GCA_024402835.1 Alphaproteobacteria bacterium
TAATAAAGTTGTCAATGTTTCAACAACTCTTTCAGATTGTTCAGCATCTGTTAAAAACAAATCTATGTGAGTGACAGCATCACCAATATTCAAATACTTTTGTGCTGTCGTTAAAGGCATAAATACATAACCAGAATCATATTCATACATTCCCATAAAGAAAGTAGAAACAACAGGATAAGACATAATACGTGGCATTGTTCCAAAAGCAGTTGGTGTTCCACCATTTGCAGATATTAAAGACACATCATTATTCAAAGACAAATGTAAATTACGAGACAAAGAAGCACCCAAAATTACTTCATCGCCAGATATATTGTCTATGTTTTTGCCATAAATACGGGTACCCGTGTCTATTTTTTGTTTTAAATCGGGCATACGAATACCACGAACCATAGCACCAAAATTTTCACCGTTTGCCGATATCATTACTTGCCCTTCGGCTATGGGAACTATGGAAGTTGTGTATTTAGAAACAACCGTATTTTGACGAATTTTATTTATTAAAAAATCATAATCAGAAATTGCACCACGTTGATGATACACAACAACATGTCCGTTCATTCCAACTATACGAGATAATAAAGCATCGTGAAAACCACCCATTACAGACATAACAACAATTAATGTTGCTACACCCAATGTTATACCTATTAATGACACCCACGAAACAAAAGAACCAAATCCACGCTTTTTTGCGAATAAATATCTGAAAGCAACTTTTTTTTCAAGATTTGAAAACAACATTTTATTACCGCTTAATTCTCTGTTTCTACTATGTTAACCAATCGTGGACTCATAAACACAACAAGTTCTGCAAATGGACTTATCAAAGTTTCAGGTGTTGTTACAAAAGAGTGTGTTGGTATTCCAACTATTACATAATTATCACCGACATTTGATGGGATTTTAAACGAAGTTAATTCTCCATTAGTAGTTTTTAATACTATTTTTGCATCTATTTTATTTGTTCCACCAAAATCACCATATGTACCAGTTGCACCAATTATTAAATCTGTTTCTAATCTGTCCTCTTTGCTACATTGTCCAATGTCAAATCTGGATTGCCAGCCGTTTGGTATCGCAAAAGTCCCCTGAGACACCAAAACAATATTTGCTTGCTGTGATATAAAATCTTGTAATGTTTTTGTATTTATTTCTGGACTTGTAACCAACGCACGACCAATAGCACCAGGTATTGACATACGTATATTTTTTTCACCGAAAGCCGGCAACATATTCATCCAAACAATTGGATTATCTGTTTTAGGATATACCCTGTATACATCTATATCCCACGCCAAAATATATTTTTTAGAAGACACATCCGCAACAAGTTTTGCGACCTCACGTTCTGTTTGAGCATCACCTTCGAAAATTAATGTCTTGTCTTGCCAATTCACAAGCAAATTACGTAAATCAGCACCACGCATAGCATCCAACAACGCCATTATTATAGTTTCATCCTTTGGCATTTTTATCATCCATTTACCATGACTACTTAAATGGATTTCACCAAATTCTGCATCATAGGAATAATAAACATGTCCAAGTTTGGATATTAATTCAACAGCATCAGACAACATACCAGATTCTATGTCCGCACTTACAACATCAAAAGAAGTTTGATCATTTATCACAGATATATCTGTTCCATCTAACAATTTATCAAGAGCCGCTTTTACAGATAATTTTTTAAACGTATAATCAGACACCTGTAAATCAGGCAAAGCGTCGCCTTTATTCAAACGAACTATTTCTATTTTTTCCTCGGGAACGACAGACATAACGTTTTGATTATCCCAATCAATACTACATCTTTTTGGTAAATCTAATGCAAATCTTTGTGCCGTATCTGTTGTTAAAGCCGCCTTTTTAGGAAAAATAGGGACAGAATTTTCATCTATGATATAATTTTCAACAACCGTTACAGTATCATATTGCTGTTTTGATTTATTTATTTGAGAACAACCAACAACAAAAGCACAAATTAGAAAAAACGAAGTGTATTTTGTCATGATTTTTAACATTATTTATCCTTTCATTTTTCTTGATATTTTAACTTATACTATAAATTCATATATTTTTCAAACTCTTCTAACGACATCTCGTAAAAAGGTTTTTGATTTGGGGTTACCAAATCTTTTACTAACTCAAATTTCTGTTCGTACAAATCCATTTTGTCAATAATATTTTTTTCTATTTGTTGACCCGTTTCTTTCAATCTTTTACCATATTCTACCACATATTCTAAAACATCCGCATCAAAAAAACGACCTACATAATTTTCTGTGGCAATACCGCCTTTGTAAACACAGATTGCGGATAATACCGTACCAAGTTGATTATAAAACTCTATCAACCGTGTATAATTTTCAATACTTATGGACATTACATTCCCCCATATTTTTTATTATTATAAAAACTATTGCTATAAAAACGCAATTAAATTATAATCAACAAGTAATGAAAATAAAATATTTATTTTTTATACTTGCTTTAACAGGTTGTGCTTCTGCAAATCGTGGTTCAATAGACGATGCCACTATTCTTAATTGGGAAAACGATGCTGTTACAACAGAACAATTTGTCAGAGACCACAAAGCATGTTTAGGAATCAAAAGTAAAGATTGGACCCCCAGATCCCGAATTGCAAAATTATTAGCACCAAATCAAAGTGCACAAATGCCGGATTGGGATGGATTGTGGGTGACTTTTCAATCAAACGAATATAAAGACATTGGACAACGTTCTTTGTTGTCTGTTCCACCAAACACAGCATCAAAAACCACAGGTTATTATCGTAAGTGCATGATGCAACGTGGTTATTTGCTGCGCGCAAAATAAAATCGTTATCATATTGGTTATTTTACAAATATATGATATAATCTATATCACATGAAAAGAAATATATTATTTTGGACATATTTTATTATTGCTGTTGTGCTTGCTGTTTATTTTGCAAGTCGTTTCGTTACAAGTTATTTGGGTTATGGACCTGTATCAAAAGTTCACGCAATAGTCGTAACACCAAGCGATATAATAGATACAGAAAATATACAAAAACAATTATATATAAAAAATAATAGTATTAGATATGCCTTTAATAATTTAGAATTCTTTAATAAAAACATACGAGACAATTATCCAAACGTAAAAAACACAGCTATAAGAATAATGCCAAATGGTGATATAAATATAAATTTAGAAATGTACACCCCTGTAGCAATATGGACAAAAGATAATGTAAATTATTACCCAATTACAGCCGATGGAAAAAAAATAAATACCCCGACAACGACTCCAGAAACAAACAGTTTGGTTTTCAAAGGTATATTGCCAAATGATTTATCAAAAA
>JAKSSZ010000088.1 GCA_024402835.1 Alphaproteobacteria bacterium
TTTTATGCTGGATACATAGCACGCAACGAACGTGAAATGCAAACATACAAACATGATTTACAATTAAAAATACCAACGAATATAGATTATAAATCTATGCCGGGGCTAACAAACGAATTGATAGAAAAGCTAGTTAGAACACGTCCAGAAAACATAGCAAGTTTATCAAAAATACCAGGAATGACCCCAGCAGGAATAATGATTGTATTACACAAAATAAAAAGTGGAAATAATCAGTAAACTATAATAATATAAAACAAAACAAGCCGGTTTAGCTCAGCTGGTAGAGCATCTCATTCGTAATGAGGGGGTCGTAGGTTCAAGTCCTATAACCGGCACCAGAAATAGAAACACCACCGAAACGGGTGGTGTTTTTTATAATAAATTATTATCTAGTTTTTGCTTTTATTGTTTGCAACAGGTTATTTGGAATTGATCGTTCATCAAAGACTCCCAAAACTTGTTGTGCGTCTTCTGGATTACTTTCTAAATGTCCTTGGATTATGCTTATGGCAAATTTTTTGAACATTTCTTGATCTTTGATGTTAATATCACCGTTCATCAACATATCAAAATATACGCGACTATCAGATGACATTTTTTGAATTATATTTGATGCAACTGGCCATAATTTTTTTATTTTTCTGTCGCTTAAATTATATTGTTTGCCAATTTTTTTCAATTCTAACATCATATCAACAGTATCATATTTATCATTTTCATGTCTTATTGCATATACAGAAAATGCTAATCCACACAAAGAAAAAAGAACATTTAAGCACCATGCAATATGCAATTTAAATTGTGGTTTTTTATTTATCCACACTTCTTCATAATCATAACGATAATATTTATCTGTCGGAATATACGCATCATGAATTGCAACTTTGTATGGTTTATAACAATTATTATAGGTAAGACCACCCGATCGATCTACATCACCATACCTATCAGATTGCACAAGCAACCAACAAAAGTTTCCTAAACCAAACAATGTTGTCGCATAAATCGTATTTATACTTATAAAATGTTTTAATTTATCAAAACCTGTTGATGGCTTATCATCATCGGCATATTTGTTATCTGCAATATGCTTTTGTTTAGCAAGTTGTTCTTCTTGCTGACGTTTTTGTTCAGCGATTTGTTTTTCAATCAAACCCCTTTGTTTTGCTTCTTCTTCGGCTTTTTGCAATTTTGTCTTTTTTTCTACATCTTTAGAAGAAACACCAAAAAACAATTTTTTTCTGTCATAATACATCTCCTTATTCATATTACGCAATATAATATAATACTATTTTTTTATTTGTCAACTGTTTATTTTTTATAATATATAGCAGGAACTAGAAAAAAATCGCGAAATTCCCGATTTATTTTTTTAACTGTTTCTTTTTAAATTCATCCATAGAAATGATTTTGGGATTTTACTGTTGAGATTGCTGTTTGTCTTCCAATGGTAATTCCATATCAGAATTCGCAAGTTGTGGCCGTGGTGTTTCACGAAACGGCAATATAAAGCCAGAAACAGGGTCGTTTTTTGTATTCTTTATTTTTTTATTTTTAACATTAAAATAAAAAAAATCGTTATACTAAAATTTTAGTTTTATATTGCAAATTGGCTTTTTTTCTTGTACATTTTCAATGAAAACACAGGGGTTTATAATGGACGAAAAAAAACCTTCTTTCGAAGAAGCATACAAAGAATTAACAGAACTTGTAAAGAAAATGGAATCTGGCGAAATGCCTTTGGCTGATTCTGTTGCCGCATACGAAAAGGGAATTAAATTAAAAGAGTATTGTGAACAATTGTTAAAACAGGATGAATGAGAAATAGAAACAGTAAAAAATAATTCCGTATCAAACAACTAATGGCAGAAAAATCAAAACTTTCACCAGTAATGCAACAATATGTTGATTTCAAAGCAGAAAATCCATCTGCTTTGTTAATGTTTCGTTTGGGTGATTTTTACGAGGCCTTTTTTGATGATGCAAAAACAATAAGCGAATCTTTAAATCTGGTTTTAACACATCGTGGAACAGATGCCGATGGCGAAGATGTTCCAATGTGTGGTATTCCATGGCATGCATCTGAAAATTATTTTGGTCGATTGGTTAAATTGGGCTTTTGTGTGGCTTTGGTTGAACAAATGGAAACTCCAGCCCAGGCAAAACAAAATGGCCACAAATTTATTGAAAGAAAAATTACACGGGTTTTGACTCCTGGAACATTGACAGATGATAATTTGCTTGTTGCAAAAAATTCTAACTTTTTAATCGCTTTATATCCGGATTCTGATTCTGTATTTGAAATTATGGGTTGTGATATTTCTACGGGCGAATTATTTATCGGTAAAACAGATTCTGTTATTGATGATATGACACGTATTAACCCTGCTGAAATAATTTATCCCGAATCGTATGCAGAAAATCAAACAATCAAAATTTTACGAAATACATATAAAACAACACCTGTATATGAAAAGTTATATGTTCGTTCCGATATAAGCAGCATTATAAAAAATGTATTTGGCAATGATATTTTATTGGACGAACCATATTCTGTGATAAATATACTTGCAGGGTATTTGTTTAACACCCAACGTGGGACAAATATAACTTTTCGCAGTCCGTATTTGTTTAAATCTGGTAAACAACTGGTCATAGATTCTTCTACATGGAAAAGTTTGGAAATAGATGCCCCCATCAACGAAAATGGTAAATGTTTATTGGATGTTTTGGATAAAACAAAAACATCTTTTGGCGCCAGAAAACTACGTTCTTACTTGCGAACATTGTCGGGTGATATAAACGTTATTAAAACACGACAAAATCATATTGCGTATTTATTATCAAATAAACAATCTGTTTCTGTTATTGGTAATATCTTGTCAAATATACCGGATGTTTCGCGTGCGTTATCACGACTTTTATCATCACGTGGAACACCACGCGATATGCGCAATGTTATGGAATTTTTATCTGTATTACCAAATGTTCGTGATTTATATACTTTGTTAGATAGCGATTTATCAAAATCTTTTATTGCGATAGATTCTCATGATGATATAACAACCGAATTAAAATCAGCATTGGCTGATGAATTACCAACGTTTTTCCGTGATGGCAATATTATAAAATCTGGTTTTAATTCAGATTTAGATAATCTTCGGGCTTTGTCAAATGGTGGAATAGATACTGTCGCAAATTTACAAAGCAAATACATATCACCTAATTCAGCCCATGCTTCTTGGTCATCCATATAATTTTGTAAATAACTGTTCCATAAGTTAATATAGTTACAAACAGTATCAAATCTAGTAATAAATTTCATTGCTAAAATATATTGTTTTATGCTGTCT
>JAKSSZ010000089.1 GCA_024402835.1 Alphaproteobacteria bacterium
CACCATTTGGTTCCAAAATCATAGTCTGATTTTTTTGTATTTCATCTATTTGTGATGTTAAACCAACTACAATTTGTAATGTTGAATTATTTTGAATTTGTGTTATTCTGGATATCAAAGTTCCCGAAGCAATAACAGGCAATACTTTCGCATTACCATTAGTATTTGATAAATTTATTATCAATTTATTTGTATCATAAGATAATGAATAAGATGGCCGTTTTGTTGTTTCTATTACTATACGTGTTTTATTTCCGGGTTGGACACCTGTTCGTATATTTTGCAAAATATTTTGTCCGGCAAATACTATACGTGGAGATACACTTGCAATCAATGTTGCTATACCAAATGTTGTTAAAAAATTTCTGCGAGATATCTTTATCATGATTTTTTTATTATATCACAATCAAAACTATACGAAAAACAAAAAAATCCTAATATCGGATTTTTTGTTAAAATTATTTATCTACTAACACAATTTGCAAATGCTTGCGCAACCAATGATGTTTCACTTTGCGTTAAATTAGTAACAGGCACCATATAGCATCTTGTACTATCACGAATAACAAACACTTTCGTTCCCAAAGTATACGCCTTTTGCATATTAGACATCTGTGCACTGGTTAAAAAAGAATTCTGGGTCAAAGCATTATTGGTCAATCCAGCATTTACTACAGCTTCTGCATCTGAATAATTATATATTTCAGACATAGATTGAACTTCCATATACAGACTCCAATTTTCGTATGGATTTTCAACTGTATTTGTTTTTTGTTGTGGAAAAGCAACCCCTGTTAAAACAGCTGCTGCATTTTGCAATGTTGTTGCAGTATTATTGGTTCTGGGATGTGCAACAGTGTTTAATTGTAAATCATCACCACACGCCAAATTCATACGATTTGTATAACTTGCCAATACTGCATCCACAGCAGCTTCCCAATTTTCACCTTTGGAATTCATGGTCAATGTCACAACTTTTTCAGCCCATCCCCAAATATTAGCTCCAACATTTCCAGCATTTACAAATCTTGTAACCATTTCTGCAGAACCACCACTTACGCCTGCACCACAATAATCAGTTAATTGTGTGGTTAACATACTTGTGGTTTCGTTACCATAAGCCAATGCCACAGCATGACAAGCCATTGCTGCTTCTAATTCACGACGGCGCTGTGTACAAATATCTGAATGAGATTTAGTTAATTTATCTGCCATATTTGCCATAGACAAATAAGACATTAATTCTTGTTGAACATATGATGGACATAATCTGGCTGCTGTATTCATACCACCTGCACTATATTTTGAATTTACACTATATTGTGGCAATAATATACTGGTATCTTTTTGCAAACATAATAAAGCGTAATTATATAATTCACTTTCAGAAGCATATGCACAACGACCAGAAGTTTTTCCTGGTATAACTGTTACATCACCACAATAATCAGACAAACAGCTATATATCTTTTGACGACAAGCAGTGTCAACATCTGGTTGTGTAACTAAAAAATATGTGTTCTTTTGGTTTTGAATGTATGCATTTGCTACTGTTTGCTTTCCACGTCCATTATTATAATTATTTACACTTGTAATTGCATTTGAATGGCTTAATGAACTACGTGCATCTATAACATTACTCCCCGCTACAGCAGAGTATACATTATCTCCGATAAAACAAGCAAAAATTCCACAAAGAACAGATAGCAATTTCTTCATAACATTCCCTCTTTTGATAACGATTTTATCATAAAGCTATAATAATGTAAATAGAAAATCACATTTTATTTGATAAAAAAATATTACATGTTATATTCATAACCAAGATGAATAATATAAATTCAGAAGTTTTAACTAATATACACAATGACATTATTGCCATAAGGGGGTTTCTTTAACCCAGAAAAGCTTTCAAAACAATTAAAAGACATAGAAAATCAGATAAGCAATCCTGAATTATGGAATAATCCAAATAAGGCAAAGCAATTATTGCAAGAAAAAGCAAATATTGAAAAATTATTACAAAATATAGAATATCTTGAATCAGAATTTTCAACATTAAACGAATTATATTCTCTAACCCAAGATGATACCGATGTACTAAAAGCAATAGAAAAACTCGCAATTGAAACATCAAAAGCCAAAACAATAACTTTATTTAATAAACCCGAAGATATAAATAATGCCTTTTTATTTATTCAAGCCGGTGCTGGTGGAACCGAAGCCCAAGATTGGTGTCAAATGTTATTCAGAATGTATTCCAGATGGTGCGAAAGACATAATTATACCACTGAATTAGTGGAAGAACACTCTGGTGATGTTGCAGGAATAAAAAGTATTACAATCAGAGTTATTGGGGAACGTGCGTATGGTTGGTTAAAAAACGAAATTGGTGTGCACAGATTAGTTCGAATATCCCCTTTTAATGCAAATGGAAAACGCCAAACCAGTTTTGCAAGTGTAGATGTTTGGCCTGATATTGATGATTCTATTGAAATAAACATAGATGAAAAAGATTTAAGAATTGATACTTATCGTTCAAGTGGTGCTGGGGGACAACACGTAAATAAAACGGACAGTGCAGTCAGAATCACACATATTCCTACAAATACGGTCGTCACTTGTCAAAATGAACGAAGCCAAATACAAAACAAAGAAATGGCTATGAAAATGCTTCGCAGTAAATTATATGAACTGGAATTAAAAAAACGCGAAGAACAAGAACAAGAAACAAAAGCTTTGCAGAAAAAAATTGAATGGGGAAGTCAAATTAGAAACTATGTTTTGTATCCATATCAATTAGTTAAAGATGTTCGAACAAACACAGAAAAAACGGACACTAACGCTGTTTTAGATGGCGATTTAGATGATTTTATGTTAGCAATGTTATCAAAATAAACATTTATATATGAACGTATCGGAAAAATATCTTGATTTTATAAAAAAATTATATTCAAAAGATATAACTATATCCCAACCTACTTTTGTTGGTGAACATCACCCTATATATATCGTAGAAACAACAAATAATAAATTCATATACAGATTTTCTTCAAAAGATTGCGCTTTAAAGAATATTAAGAAAATATAATATCCCTGTCCCAGAAATTAATGTTTATAAGATTTATGATAAATATTGTGAAACATACCCATTAATACCTGGAAAAACATTATACGAAAGACACAAAGAAGGCCTATCTCCACAAACAATAAAAAAGATTTATCGTCAATTATGTGATATTTGTTACCGTATTTCTCAAATACCCGTAAACGAAGTAAAAGATTTACATTTACATAAATCTAAATTTGATACATTAAATGCTAAAATTTGTTTTCCTTCTATCATGAA
>JAKSSZ010000009.1 GCA_024402835.1 Alphaproteobacteria bacterium
CATGTTACGGCCGTGGTCTGTATCTTCGGGAACTTCCATTTTTAATTTTTCATCTGGATATAATGGGGTCATATCATCAAAAGATATACGATGACGCAATTTTTCAGGGTCATCACCATTTACACGTTCAATTGTTTCCAACGCAAAATAACGTTCCGCTTCGTTTTGTGGCGCTTGAATACGACCTTCGATATAATCACCAGTTTTTAAACCATATTTCTTTATTAAATTTGGTGAAACATATAAATCATCTGGCCCCGCTAAATAATTACTTTCTTGTGCGCGCAAAAAGCCAAAACCATCTTGGATTCTTTCCAATACACCATCACCAATTAAAGTTATAGATTTATCTGCGGCATAAACACGCATAACTGCGAATCGCAATTGTTGAACATTTAATTGCGAAGGATGTTCAATCCCCATATCTTCTGCCATTTTAAGTAACTGTTTAGGAGACTTTGTTTTCAATTCATTTACATGCATGATAAAAATACCTTTGTTGAAATTTGCGGAGCAGAGATACCTGACGCAAGTTGATTAGTTTTTTTGAATACGTCTTTGAACCACAAGAAATAACAAGCGTGGGCAGAGTTTATACAACCCTAGCCTGCTTGTTTTTCAGAACTTTTTTTGATATTTAATACGCTAAGATTTATATCACGTTTCATCAATTCAGCAGCGATATTAAATTTAGCCAATTTGCTTTCTTTATTCTTTGCAGAGATTTCCTTTTTCGCTTGGTGCAAAGAATCGAGTTTTGTATTACCCATATCGTTTACCTTTTTGTCATCTCTCTGACACAACACAAGAATAAAACAAAATTATTTTTTTGTCAAGTTTATTTTATTCTTCTGTATCAGGTTCATATTTCTCTTCTTCGGTGGTGTATTCTTCCACGATTATTGGAGAAGAGATTTGCTTTGGTTGTTCAGTATATTGAACCTCTTTCACAACACGAACACGTCTGTTTTCTGCCTTTGGCGTGTTATCTGGTGTTTTTACTTTCAAATCTTCTTCGCCGGATGATACTGCTATGATTTGACTGGATGGGATTCCATATTCTATTAACATTTTTCTGACCGCTTCGGCACGACGACCACCCAAAGCATAGTTATAAGAATTAGAACCAGCCGTATCTGTATGGCCAACAACAGAAATCTTTACATTTTTATTTTGTTGTGTTGTTTCAACAAGTTTATTTATGATTTCTTGGTATTCTGGTTTTATATTTGACTTGTCAAAATCAAATCTGATTTCAAATATTTCTTCCATAACATGTTGTTTTGGTTCCAAAGGAATTTGTTGAACTTTGATGATTGTTTTTTCTTCCCTTTGTGATGGAGTATTTTTATTCAAATCATCCAAACGTTTGTTTATAGCAGCCAATTCAGCACGCATTTCCATCATCATATTTACAAATTCTGTTTTGGTAACATAATCTTCCATATTTTGTTCAACATGTTGTTCATATTCTTGGGTTGTTGTTTCCGTATCCGTTTCATCAGCATCACCAGTTATATTTTGATTTATCACCATTTGTGGTGCCTGTTCCGGAACATTTATATTATTTACGATAACGATACTGTCACGGGTTCTGGTAATGCCGGACATTGCAGTTAAATCACGTGTTTCTGGATAATATGTATCTGTTTGTTCCGTAGTTTCAACTGTTAGATTTTCAGATTTAACCTTTGTTGCAGAAACAACATGTCCATTATTACAATCAGATATTGTTTGTAATGCCTTTTCAAATCTTTCTTTGCATTCTGTGGCTGTATCATATTGACCACTGGCCGTTGCAGATATCCAACAATCAAATTTTGCCTGTGCTTCGGCGGTAATTTGTGGTTGTGTTTCCACACTGTCATTTTTTAATTCATTTAATAATTTGTTATATGCTGTATAGATTTCAAATTGTTTATTTTCATCATCTACAATCCAATTATCCAAACTTTCTGGAAATGGTGTTTCACCAGCGAATGCGGTTATTGCCTTTTGTGCGAACAATTCCCCTATTTCTGGATAACCACTGGTTCGTGCATTATAGATAGCAAAAGAACGATAATTCATTGCAAGCTGATGTAAAAAAGAATCTGTGTGTTTTGCAGAATATACATCCAACCCTTCGATATAATCAACAGTTGGGGTTGATGGTTGAATCTGCACATTTTCAACATTATTTGTGCCAGCACAACCAGCCAATAACGCAACAACACCCGATAAACATAAGTATCTATTTAGCATAATTTATTCCTTCCCTTTGATATATACAGTTTAGTATACACATTTTTAGAAAATTAGTAAAGAGTTTATTTATATGTGATTATTGACCAAGACTATTTAATAAACCACCGCCCAAAGATGGCAACATATTTTTAATACCACCGCCACCACCGATACCACCAGCGACAGATGATATAGTTTCAAGCATACTACCAGTTCCAACACCAGCTGAATTGCCAATACTGCCAACTGTTTGTGTTATAAAGTTACCAACGGCTTCGCGTTTGGCAGCTTTTAATTTAGCCGGAGCGCATTTTTGTGCCTTTTCCCTAATTTTATTAACTTTGGAAAGTTCTGTTTTTGTATAATCTGCGTCCGTAAAAGAAATTTTGTTAAACACATCGTAAACATTTGATAAATAAACACAGTTTTTATTACCACCGTCTTTACAATATTTAGCAGAACTTACTTTTGGAAATTTGTACCATATTTTTTGTTTATCCGATTTTTCACCAAAAACATCATACCATGGTCCCTCTTCTGTGAATTCTTCACCCCATTCTTCCACTTTTGATTTATAACAAGTTGTGCTGGAAGTAGAATCCACTTCGGTCCAACATGGTTTTCCAAGTGAACTTGCCAATTCTGCGGCAGAATATTCACCTGTTTTTGCAAATTCTTGGATTAATTCGTTTACTGCTTTTAATTCCTCGGATGTTGGTGCGCAATCTTCGGTCATTTGTTGTTGTTGTTCCATTAATGCCTTTACACCACCAACAAGCCCCATAACTGTCGGCATAAGACTGGATACAGATTCCATCTTTTCAACCTGTTTAGTTGCAACCGGTGCCGCTTTTTTCACAGTAACCGCACCAAACCCGCACACAGGGGCAAAAACAGTGAATATACACAAAATAGAAACTAATTTTTTCATATCTCTCTTGTTCTATTATAACACAAAAATTCCAATAGATAAATATAAAAATTGCTTTTTTATTCTCAACGCTGTAAAGTTGACATTATGAAGCAAGATAATCGTAAATTTTTTATCTTTTCTAAACATAAACGTTTAACACGTTTTTTGCGCTTCTTTTTTACCGGTTGGGGATTATTTATGTTGGCTGCTTTGGTTTTTGGTGCATTGTTCAGCAAACAAATTTTATGGACTCCAATACAGGCAATAAATATGACAGATATTATGAATAACCAATTTAAAATGACAAATGCTACTTTTTCGGGTATAGATAAAGATAAAAATCCTTTTAAAATACATGCTGTATCCAGCAGACAAGAATACAAATACCCCGACATTATTTTCTTGGAAAAAGTAAACGGCAGAATTACACATTACCGAGAAAATAAAAAAGTCACAGATAATGTCTCTGCGAATGGTGGATTATTTAACAGAAAAACAAAACAAATAACTTTGCGTGGAAACGTGTATATTAATTCCACAAATGGTGATAAAATGCTAACAGATGAATTGGTGATAGAACTATGAAAACGTCAACTTTAAAAATAGAACATTTGTCAAAATCATACGGAAGTCGTGTAATATTACAAGATATTTCCTTGGAAGCACATCAAGGTGAATCTGTCGGTTTATTGGGGCCAAATGGTGCCGGAAAAACAACCGCTTTTTATTGTATAACGGGTCAAATACCTGCAACAAGTGGACATATTTTCTTAAACTCCCAAGATATTACACATTTGCCTTTTTATCAAAGATCCAGATTACATATCGGCTATTTACCCCAAGAAAACAGTGTTTTTCGCGGTTTATCAGTTGAAGAAAATATTATGGCTATTTTGGAAGTGACAGAACCAAATAAAGACAAAAGACATGCAAAGTTAGATGATTTATTAAAAGAGTTTTCTATTGAACATTTAAGAAAAAGTCCAGCCACAGCATTGTCCGGTGGTGAACGTCGTCGTGTTGAAATTGCACGTGCTTTGGCAAATGACCCAAAATTTATTTTATTGGATGAACCATTTGCAGGTATTGACCCCATTGCCGTTGGCGATATACGTTCTTTGGTATCACAATTAAAAAATCGTGGTTTGGGTGTTATTATCACGGACCATAATGTTCGTGAAACACTAAGCATCACAGACCGCAGTTATGTATTGCATGATGGTGTTATATTAAAACATCGAACAGCAAAAGAAATTAAAAAAGATCCAATGGTTAAAAAAGTTTATTTAGGTGATACTTTTACAATGTAAAACTTGAAAGAAAATTAAAGGAAAGATATATGTTTACTATACAGAAAATTTTTGCACGTCAAATTATGGATAGTCGTGGAAATCCAACAGTTGAATGTGATGTTATATTAAATAATGATGTTATGGGACGCGCAGCCGTTCCATCTGGCGCATCTACGGGAAGTTTTGAAGCATTAGAATTGCGTGATGGCGGAAATTCATATATGGGCAAAGGTGTATCAAAAGCCGTTAAAAATATAAATGATATTATTGCACCTGCTTTGATTGGATTTGATGCTGAAAAACAAACAGAATTTGATAATAAAATGTTTGAACTGGATGGAACAAAAAACAAAGATAATTTGGGTGCAAATGCTATATTAGCGGTATCTTTGGCAATAAGTCATGCAGTTGCAAATGCAAAAAAAATATCTTTGTATAAACACATAGCAGAAATTTATGGTAATAATACTCCAAATACTTTGCCACGCCCAATGATGAATATAATAAATGGTGGTGTCCATGCAGATAATGGTTTGGATGCCCAGGAATTTATGATTATACCAAATGGGGCAAAAAATATCGTTGAAGCGATTCGTATGGGTTCCGAAGTATTTCACAATTTGAAAACTATATTGAAAAAATCTAAACACAGTACAAATGTTGGTGACGAAGGTGGCTTTGCACCAAACTTTAATAATTGTCGTGAAGCACTGGATACAATAGTAGAAGCGATTCGTTTGGCAGGTTATGTCCCAGGCACACAAATATCAATTGGTTTAGATGTTGCTTCATCCGAATTTTATAGTGATGGTATTTATAAATTCGAAGGCCAAAATAAAACATCTGAAGAAATGATTTCTTATTATGAAAAACTTATTTCTGAATACCCAATAATTTCAATCGAAGATGGTTTAGCCGAAGAAGATTGGGATGGTTGGAAAAAGTTAACAGAAAAAATTGGAACAAAATGTCAATTAGTTGGTGATGATTTATTCGTCACAAATCCGGAACGTTTACACAAAGGTATTGAAAATAAAGTTGCAAATGCGATTTTGATAAAAGTAAATCAAATCGGTTCATTGACCGAAACTTTGCAAGCAATTAAAATGGCACAAGATGCAAATTATGGTGTTATTATATCTCATCGTAGTGGTGAAACCGAAGATACAACAATAGCGGATTTAGCAGTAGCAACAAATGCGGGACAAATAAAAACAGGTTCTATGTCACGAACAGATCGTATGGCAAAATATAATCAATTAATTCGTATAGAAGAAGAACTGGGTAATAAAGCAAAATATGGTATATAATGTTATTTGATATAAATGTTATATTAATCATTAAATACATTATTTCTATTTTAATAATTATAGGAATTATTTTAACGCCGACATATTTAGCAAGAATCACAAAAAAATCAAAATATGACAGTATGCGTGTCAGATTTGGTTCATGGATATTCTGTTGGTCTTTTGTCGGTTGGTTATTTGCTTTGATACTTTCAGGAAAAAAATAAAAGTGCTTTTTAGCACTTTTATTTTTTTAACACTTTCAAAAATGTTTTCTTGCCACGTTGAACCATAATAGAATCTGTTGGTTGGACAATATACTCTTTATCTGTAATCTTGTTTCCATCCAATTGTATTCCACCCTGTTCTATCATACGACGAGCTTCGGATTTAGAATCAAATAATTTAATTGCTATTAAAAAATCAATTATTGACATTGGTTGATTCATAGCAATAGTTATATTTGGCACATTATCCATATTCATACCGCCAGAAAACAAAGCATCAGATGCCTGTGATGCCTCTAAGGCTGCTTGTGTTCCATGTGCAATTTCTGTTGCACAGAAAGCCAAACGTTTTTTTGCTATATTTAATTCTGCACCACTCAATTTTGATAGTTCAGCAATTTCATCTAATGGTATTTCTGTAAATATTTTCAAAAATTTTTCTACTAAATCATCTGGGACATTACGAAAATACTGATAATATTCGTACGGAGTTGTTTTATCTTCGTTTACCCATACGGCATTACCCGCAGATTTACCAATTTTGTTTCCATTTGAATCTGTAATAAGTGCTGTTGATAAAACAAAAACTTCTTTACCACATTTTTTACGAACCAATTCAACACCCATAATCGCATTTCCCCATTGGTCTGCACCACATAATTGTAATGTGCAATTATGCTCTTTATACAAAGTTAAAAAGTCAACAGCCTGAAATGTCATATAATTAAATTCCAAAAAAGTCATGCCATTTTCCAAACGCTTTTTTACGCTTTCCATTGACAACATACGTGGAACAGTAAAATCCATTCCAAAATTACTTAAAAAATCTAAATGACTATAATTTTTCATCCAATCATAGTTATCAACCATAATTGCATCAGAATCACCATCACCAAATTTGAAAAATTTAGAAAAAGATTTTTTTAATCCAGCAATATTTTTTGATAAAACTTCTTCGGTCATAATTGGACGCCCCGTATCACGACCAGACGGGTCACCTATTCTGCCAGTTGCACCACCAACCAAAGCAATCGGTTTGTGTCCATATTTTTGTAACCAACGCATCATCATAACAGGAACCAAATGTCCAACATGCAAAGAATCTGCCGTTGGATCAGAACCCAAATACGCCACAATTTTTTTATTTTGTAATGCATCCATAACAACATCTATATTAGAACATTGATTTATAAAACCACGTTCAACTAATTCGTGTATTAAATCATTTGACATTTTGACGTTCCTTTAATAGTTTCATCACTATTTTTTGTATTACCTGTTTTCCTTTTGGGTTTGTCATATATCGCACTTTATGTCCGTATGGTGTATCATAAGATAATGTATCCACCAAACTACCAAAATCTATATGCGCATTTTTTATCCAAATCGCAACCGACATTTTATTATACAAACCCTTTGGCGTGATGATACCAAGAAATAAGAATTTTTGCAATTAAATAAAAAAAGCACCAAATGGTGCAACTAATTTAACGAACTGTTTGTTTTGATAAATTAAAAACTATTTGTCGTTTAAAAATCTTATCAAAACTTGATATTTTAACCGAGCCATTATTGGAAACAATACAATGTATATTTCCCGGAATAAAATATCTTACGTTTGTACTATATATTTTCATTTTTTTTCCTTTGTTTTTCAGAGTTAAAAGACCGCACTTGTTTTTCAAAGTGCGGTCTGTATTTTAACTTTGCTTTTTTTAATTCAACATTTTTGCTACTTCATCAGCCAAATTGTCTTCACGTTTTTGGATACCTTCACCCAAAACAAAGAAAGCAAATCCAGCCAATTTTCCACCATTTTCTGCAACAACTTGTTTTACAGATTTAGAAGGATCCATAACAAAAGGTTGTTCTTCTAATACTGATTCTGCATAGTATTTTTGAATACGACCAGCAACCATTTTTTCAACAACCATTTCTGGTTTACCTGCGGTTGCACCTGATTCAATGAAAACTTTCTTTTCACGTTCAACAGAAACAGGATCTACATCTGCTATGGTCATAAATTCTGGTTTATTAGCAGCAATGTGCATTGCTACTTTTTTACCAATTTCATCTATTCTAGAATCATCGCCATTTATAGCAACGACAACACCTATTTGTCCCATATCTGTTACCAAAGCATTATGGACATAAGAATAAACATGGTCGCCAGATACAGTTGCAATACGACGCAAACTCATATTTTCGCCAATTGTAGAAACCGTAGCAGCAATATCATCTTTGACAGCTTCTAATGTAGCATCAAAATCACCATGTAATTCAAGTGCTTTGTTAGCAACCAAAGATACCAAAGATTGGAATTGTGCATTTTTAGCAACAAAATCTGTTTCAGCATTCAATTCAACCACGCATGCCATTTTATCATTTTTAACAATTGTGACTAAACCAGATGCAGCAACACGACCTGCTTTGGATGCAGCCTTTACAATTCCTTTTTTGCGTAACCAATCAGCAGCGGCTTCTACATCGCCATTATTTTCAGTTAATGCTTTTTTGCAATCAAACATCCCAGCAGATGTTTTATCACGTAATTCTTTTACCAAACTAGCTGTTATTTCTGCCATTGTTTTTCCTTTTCTTTGATTTGGTTATTATTCTGCTTTTTCAGCAAGTTTACTACGACGTTCTGCGCGAGCTTCGGAAGTTTTTGATTTTTGTTTTGCTTCTTTAACTTGGGCTTCGTGTTCCAAATTTTCAGCTTCTTCCATTGCTATTGCTGTTTCTTCTTTTTTGCTTGCAACACCACCTAAACGTTTTTCTATACCAGACAAGATAGCATCAACAAACAAATCACAATATAATTGTGTTGCGCGAGAAGCATCATCATTACCTGGAACTGGATAATCAACAATTTCTGGATTTGCGTTTGTATCACAAATTGCGATTGTTGGTATATTCAAATTTTTAGCTTCACGAACAGCATTTAATTCACGTGGAACATCAATAACTATTATTGCTTGGGGAACACCTTTCATATCCAAGATTCCACCAAAAATATCACGCAATTTTGCAACTTCTTTGGACATAACACCAACTTCTTTTTTTGTAAAGCCCAAACTTGTTGCGTTTTCTATATTTGATTCCATTCTTTTCAAACGAGCAATACTTTGTGATACTGTGGTCCAGTTTGTTAACATACCACCCAACCAACGATTGTTGACATAGTATTGACCACAACGTTCTGCTGCGTCTTTTACAATATCACGTGCTTGGTGTTTTGTGGCAACAAACAATATTTTACCACCCGCAGCAGCGATTGTTTCCAAAGCAACCAAAGATTTGTGTAACAAAGGTGCTGTTTTATTCAAGTTAATTATATGTATTTTATCTTTTACACCATATACATAAGGTGTCATTAATGGGTTCCAACGACGTGTATGATGTCCAAAATGAACACCGGCTTCCATTAATTGTTTCATAGTAAATGTAGGCAATGCCATGATTTTATCCTTTTTTCTGTTGTTATCCTCATCAATATGTGTTCAAACTGGTTCAACCAGACAGAATATAATTCATATTGACTGTGTTATTCGCGCAATTAAGCACGTGAGCATGATATTAACCGAAAAAATAAAAAAAATCAAGTATTTAATTAGTTCACAACTTTATTCCAAAAAAGAGAAATTATGAATATAACTAAAAGAAATACCTATTGATGTATTAGAACCAAAATGTTCGGCTCCACGCGCTTTGGCGGCCCTGTATTTTATATATGGACCCATTACCAAATCACCCCAAATGTTAGTATCTAAACGCGCAACTGCATTAAAATCACGTTCTAAATCTTCGGCAAGATAATTTGAATACGATAGATATTCACGATAATAACCATCTGTCGAGAACTTTACGCCGGGCCTTAATTCATATTCAATACGCCAACCAAATTCAGCAGCCAATTTTTCTAATTTAGAATCATCATAAGTAAAATCATGTTCGTACACCCCAACAATATACAAACTTTTAATTATTTCATTATCAAACAAAGACAATCCAAAATTTGGACGCAAAATATTACGACGCGGTTCACCTTGGAATTCTGTTTCATATTGCGCTTTGAATATAGGTCCAAATTTTATATCATCAAAATCCCAGCATGCATACGCTAAATCAGAAGAAAACAAAACTTTATCTGCATTTTCATCAACTGTTTTTTCTGCATTATATGGTTTGATTGTTGTTTTTCCATATTCCATAAATAAAGAATTGTCCCATTTAAACTTGTCAATACCATATTCCAAAGCAACATCAAAGGTTCCTTTGATAAAATCTTGACTATTTGCCTTTAATGCTGCAACAGATGAATTTTGATATTCTTCGGGATGACTGACAGAAGTTTTTGCCCAATCTAATCCAATACGACGAACATTTAAGTCAAATTTTGTATCTTTTGGCGAATCTTCCGCCAAAACAGATATTGGTAATAGTAATAATAACGCAATTATTTTTTTCATTTTCCCCCCCTAGTTATAATTATTTCCAAATATATAATGTACCGTTTTTATCTTTATAATGCCATCCTGCATTACTTGTATTAACAGTAAAACGTGTTCTGGACCTATATGGTAAATTTAGTAAAACCGTTGTTCCTTTGATACTTTTAACATCAACATCTATATTTGCAGAACGACAAATTTCTTTTAATTCTGCCCAATCATATAGCTTGTTTTCCATATTGACCACAGTTGTAAAAACATCTGTCATTTCATTTGATGGAATCCAATTTTGTATACCATTATTTGACAACCAATTTTTTAATACATCTGTATCAAAATCCATTGTTATTGTTGCCGTATAATCAGTGGTTGAAAATCTTTCGTTTGTTATACTAGAAGATTTTACTAAATCTATTAAATCACTACTTGGAGTATTCTGTAACAACTCGTGTAATTGACTTGTATTTGTATATTTTGATACAACATTATACATTATACTTTTACGTGCTACGGATATTGCTTTTTCTTTTGCCAAAACCGCCGTATCTGCGTTTTCATTTACATCTAAACTACCAGACAAATCATAACAAAAAGCAGTAAAAGGTGCCATTATCAACAATGACACCAATACAAAGCATTGAAAAAACATTTTTTCTATATGCATCTAATTAAAACTTTGCTGTTAGCCCTATGTGTATACCCATTGATTTGTAAATAGATTTTATTTCATCACTTGTTTTTGATGACCAACCTGCTGATCTTAATTTATCCAATGCGTTTATTTCATCTGCTAACATTAAACCGTACTCGGACAATCTGTCTTCATCAGAAAGGCTATTATATTCATTCCAATCTGTTATATATGTATTTTCATATAAACTTGCATTATAATATGTTGTGGCATCAGCACCAGATACAGAATAGTAATCATACGTAAAACCAACATTCAAAGACAACGAATCGGTTAAAGCAGTTTTCCAATTAGCATTTAAACCAAAATGAATTGCATCACCAAAGCCACCCTCGTCCTCTACACTTTTTGGATGTGCCCAATCAATTCTATATGGCTGATCGCCTGTTGCTGTATATTTTGGCAACCCAAATTCAATCCCAGCCGACACGGTATTATTATTATTTATCAAATAATCCATATCCAAAGCAACATAAGGCCCCGCCCATTCTACTTCATAAGAATGACTTGTTTGTGATTGTTCATAATAATATGTTCCAGCAGTATCAATCTCCTCTACCGCTTCATCAAATTTTACATAAGACAAAACCAATTCACCTGTTTCAGTTTCAGCCCACACACGATAACCGATATCATATCCACCACCTGCTACATTTAACATAATTGGATCACATTGAAGTTCTCCGTCGTCTGTTGTAATACAAGTTACCGCACCAGGTACAACACCAGAATTCAAATCCAATGTATCAATAGCAACACCATAATTCTGTTGAGTTTTTAATTCATATTTGAAATAACGATATCCAACCGAAGGAGTTATTCTTAACTTGCCATATTTCCAAAAATCCGTTAATCCAATACCAACATTAAAACCGTATTGTTTTCCATCTTTACTTGTTCCGACAGAAAGAGCATGGCCACGTTGCGTTCCAAGAATAGTTCCATTTGCATCTGCATACCAATCTTGAATCCAATAACCACCACTTGAAATATCATCATCTATCATTGTGGTTTCATCCGATTGAGTACCATAACTTCCACCAACATTTATCTGCATCGGGATAGAATCCCCAAAATAATACACACCATTTGCGCTAAACACATTCCAATTTACATTATCATAATGTAAAGTAGAACCACTCTGATTCATATCAAATTTCCAATTTGCAAATTGATGATTAAAATCAACACCAATAGACAAACCCTGTTTTTTTATTTCAGCGGGTTTTGTTTCCGCTTTTTTCATAGTAGTAACATTTTGTTTTACTATATTATTTCTGTGTCCATAACGGGAAGAAAAACTTTCACCCATCGAACGATTATTTGCCCTATTGGCACTTGCACGTTGTTGCGGACTGGTATATAAATTACCATTATAATACGTTCCCGCAGACAAGCATACAGCCGGAAACAAGGCAATCAAAGATGTTAAAAATATATTTCTTTTCATTTTTTCTTCCTATCTTAGTTATAAGCATTATAACATAAAAACAGTTGAAAAAAAACACTTTTATAGTATTCTATGAAAATAATTGTGATTGTGGCGAAATTGGTAGACGCGTAGCACTAAGGATGCTATGGAGAAATCCTTGGGGGTTCAAGTCCCCCCAGTCACACCAAAAAACTAATTTCTTTTTGCCTATTTTTTTACTTTTATACTTGCTTATAATGTTTTTGTTTTGCTATCATTTCCGTATAATGAGAAAGGTTAGGATTCTTTTTAATACAATGTTTTGTATATTTGCTTT
>JAKSSZ010000090.1 GCA_024402835.1 Alphaproteobacteria bacterium
AAATCGGGCTGTTCGTATTGCTATGAATCCAGATTTAATGTCTGCGCGTGGTGTAACTGTTAATGATATTGTTAGCGCCATAGCAACACATAATATAAATGTTCCAAGTGGAAAAATAGAAACAGATGTTAATTCATCAAATGTAAGATTCATTGGTGAATTTGCAAACGTTAATGAAATATCAGATTTACAAATAACAACAAGCGAAGGTGATATTTTCAAAGTATCAGATGTCGCAACAGTATCTGATACTGCACGTGATATAGAAAAAGGTGCGCGATATAATGGCAAAGATGTTATTATTGTATCTGTTGTCAAAGCAAGTGATGGTAACGCCATTAAAATATCAAAAGCTATAAATAAACAATTACCAAAGATACAAACACAATTGCAAAATCATTTTCCAGATGCAAGTATGCAAATTGTTGCAGATACTTCTATAACCATATCCGAAGATACAAATGATACTATCAATGGTATTATTTTGGGTGTGCTTTTTACAATTATTGTTTTGATTGCTTTTACACGTAATTGGCGTTCAACGATTATTGCTGGTGTTGTGATTCCTGTTTCTTTGATTTCTGGTTTTTTCTTGATGAGTAATAATGGTTTTACAATAAATACAATGACTTTATTGGCATATTCATCTGCTTTGGGGACTTTGGTATCAAATGCTATTATTTTAATAGAATCTGCTTTGACGGAATTACGTAATGGAAAAAAGCCAGAACAAGCAGCCGAAGATGGGACAAAGAAAGTTATGATTCCAATTTTGGCTGGTGTTGGTACAAACGTTGTTGTGTTTTTACCTTTGGCTTTTATGGGGGGAATCGCAGGGCAATTTATGTTGCAATTTGGTATGACTGTTGTTTATTTAACATTGTTGTCTTTGATGTTTTCTTTTACTTTGGCACCTATGATGATTGCAAAATTATTGAAATTACCAAAGAAAGTTAATGCACAAAAAAATAAAGATATCAAAAAAACAAAATTATTTTGGTGGTATCAGTATCAAACAAAACATCCATGGCGTGTAATATGTGGTGCTATTTTGGTGTTAATAATGTCCGCACAATTAATGCAATTTGTTGGTAATGAGTTTTCACCTGCAACAGATGCAGATGAAATAACAATTACGGCACGTGCACCAATGGGAAGTGTATATTCTAAATCTGTATCCATAGCACAACAAATAGAATCAAAATTAACCACTTTTCCAGAAATAAAATCAACAACTGTTAAAATAGGGGATAGGGGATTACAGAATATTTCAGTAAAAGTAGAATTGGTTGATGTCAAAGAAAGAAATATATCAGATAAAAAATTAGCACAAAAAATATTGCCGATGTTAAGTGATATTCCAGACGCAGAAATACAAATTCGTGCCGGAGAAAATATGAGTGGTGCTGGAATAAATTCAGACATGGTATTAAATATATATGGTGAAGATGATATAAAACGTAATACGTATGCAAATGAAATAATACAAGCAATAAATCAAATAGAAGAAGTGCAAAGTGCTGTATTCGCCCAACAAGAACCCAATAATGAAATTAGGTTTATCCCAGATGAAAATAAAATGAAGTTTTGGGGTGTTCAAAATGCCGTTGCTGGCTCTACATTAAGAACGGCTTTGTTTGGAAATGATACGTATAAATACAAAGAATCTGGTGATGAATATCCAATGATTTTAGAATTTGATAAAACTTTCAAAACACAAAATATGTTTGATAATGTTTATGTAAATTCTCCAAAGGGGATGACGACTTTATCTGATTTAGGTTCTTTGCAAATACAACCTGCGGTTCCTGATATACGTAGATTAAATAAAAATAGAATAACAGAAATAGATATTAATATTGGAAAATCAACATTGGGCCCCGTTCAAAATAAAATACAAAAAATACTAGATAAAATAAATTGGGAAAATGGTTACAGTGCAAGTTTTGCAGGAATGTCAGAAACCCAAGAAGAAACAAATGGCGAAATAGGACAAGCATTTTTATTGGCTGTTATTTTGACATTTATGTTACTTGCCGCAATTATGAATTCTTTCGTTCATCCATTTACCATAGCGACTTCTATTATAACAAGTTTTGCAGGTGTTTTTGTTTTGTTGTTTCTATCTGGGGCCACTATGAATATTGGTGCAATGTTGGCTTTTGTTATGTTAGTTGGATTGGTTGTAAATAATAACATATTGGTTTTGGAACCAACTGTCGCACGTGTGCAAAATGGAGAAAATGCAATAGATGTATTATGGCAAGAATTGAATGATAAAAAAATAATGATATGGATGACAACAATTGCTATAATTGCTGGTATGATTCCACAGTTATGGTCAAATGACGGTATGAAATCGGCAATGGGCGCAGTTATGATTGGTGGAATGGCGGCATCTTTGGTATGGACTTTTGTTTTGACTCCGTCTTTGTTTGTCGTAATGGAAAGATTCAGAACAAAAAAAAGAAAAGATAAATAATGTTACAAAAAGTAAATGTAGTTATTTTTGATTTTGATGGAACTTTATCAGCAAAAGATTCAAATTTTGAATTTTTTAAATATTGCTTTAAACATTCTTTTAAACCATGGTTGTTTTTACCATGGATTATAATAATTTTTGGAACAAGCATATTTAATTATTCAGGTGTCTGGTGGCGTCAAATGATACGTTTTTTTCTAACGAAAGATATGATTGAGCGTTATTCACAAGATTTTACACAACAACACAAAAAAAATAGATTTAAATGGGTAAAAAAACAAGTTGCTTTGGAAAAAAAACGTGGAAATAAAGTTGTTCTTATTTCTGCAAGTCCTGATTTTTTAATTTTACCATTGGTAGATGATATATGTTTTGATGCAATATTGACTTCGGTGACAAATAAAACCAAACCATGGAAATATGATTTTTTATGTTACGAAAAAAACAAAGTATATGCTTTGGATAAATGGGCAAACGAAAATAAATATATACCGAAAGTTATTCGTACTTATTCTGATAGCATATCTGATATGCCTATAATGCAGATAGCCCAAGAACAAGTATGGATAAATAAAAAAACAGGCACTAGAATATAAAGATATGAATATATTTCTGCAAAGAATAAAAGTATTGCTAGATTATCAAAAAGAAAAGTTCTTTTTATGGTGTCCTTTTATAATTGCTTTTGGTGCCGCGTTATTTTTTTCATTATCTTTTGAACCGACAGTTAAATATCCAATATTTATAACAATACTATTGTTATTATGTATTTGTGTGGTAAAGAAATACACGCTAAAAATACCAATATTATTTTTGTTTGGATTTTTTTATTCCATGTC
>JAKSSZ010000091.1 GCA_024402835.1 Alphaproteobacteria bacterium
CAATAAAAACGCAATTATTTGATAGTTCACTGATGGGAATATCTGTTCCCGTTGAAATAAATATTCAAAAACACAAAATTACAGATTCTTTATTGTTTACTCATTTTGGTTTAGGTGGCCCAGCAATTTATCGTTCAACACTGTTTGATATCACAGATAACTTTTATATCAATTTTTGTCCGAATATAAATATTACAGAAATCTTAAAAACAGCGAAATATCAATATGGTAAAAAGACATGTATAGGGATTTTATCAAATTTTTTACCAAATAAATTTGCTAAATATATGTGTGAAAACAACACTAAAAATATAGCAGATTGGAAAGATACGGAAATATCAGATTTAGCAAACAAATTAACACATTTTTGTATAACCAATGCAAAACTAATTGGTTTTCAATCGGCCGAAGTGACTTTCGGTGGTGTTGACACCTCTCAAATTTCTTCCAAAACAATGGAATCTAAATTATGTAAAAATTTGTTTTTTGCTGGTGAAGTGCTAGATATTACCGGTGATTTGGGTGGCTTTAATTTACAATGGGCATTTTCAAGTGGATATGTTGCCGGCTTAAACGCATAATCTAACCTATTTTTTGCCCGACAAACATCCCATCTTTGATATCTATTATTTTTACATTACAAATCGTTTTATTTGGTAATTCTGCATTATTTATAAATATATCTATATCATCTGGTGTGCGCCCGATATTATTCTCTTCAACTAATACTGAAACTGTATTTCCAATTTGTTTACTCATAAACTCTTGCTTATTCATATTTGCAATATTATTTATAATTTTTACACGTTTTTTTGATATTTCCCTGTTTATTTGATTTTTCATAGAAAACGCGCTTGTATCTGGGCGTGGAGAGAAAGGAAATGCATGAATATGTATTAAATTAAGTTCCTTTACTAACACTGTTGTTTCACTGAACAATTCTTCTGTTTCACCAGGAAATCCACAAATAATATCTGCACTGAAACTAACTTTACCATCCGCTAATCGTATTATGTTGCGCAACATTTCAGAATCATGTCGTCTGAGCATTGATTTTAATATCGTATCTGAACCAGATTGCATAGATAAATGTAAATGTGGCATTAATCTATTGTCTTGCTTCATCAATTCTATTATTTTTGGAACCTCGCGCGAAGCGGGATCAACGGAAGATAAACGCAAATGTCGTATTTCTGGAACATCATCTAATAATTTTTTACACAAATCTGCTAAAAAGATATTTTTTCCATTAATTTGCGTAAAATAACTTGCGGTATCCACCCCCGTTAAAACAATTTCATAAAACCCATTTTTTACCGCTTGTTTTGCATAATAAAGTATTTCATCATAATCAAACGAAACAGATTTTCCACGCAATAATCGTGTTACACAATATGTACAATTATGATTGCAACCATTTTGAACCTGAATATATTGTTTAGATAATTTATTTTTTTGCTCATCTATTCCGTATATTTGACAATTATTTCCACACATATCGATATTTTTCAACTGTGTTAAATATGTTTTTTTATCAAGTTTATGAAAATTGTCTATAACAATTACATTATCTATACGGGAAAACAAATCACTATTGCGAGTTGCACCACAACCAGTCACAAAAATAACAACATTTGGATTTTTTCGGGATAATTTGCGAACCATTTGTGCAGATTGCCTTTCTGCTTCGGCTGTGACAGAGCAAGTATTTACTATTATGGCAGAATTTATACTATCGGCAAGCATACTCGCAATTTTTTCGTTTTCCAAAGTATTTAATCTGCAACCAAAAGATACTGTTTTTATACTCATTTTTTATTTTTTTCTTGCTTTTTTTACCAATATAATGCATTATACCGTGGATATCAAATATTTCAACAAAGGATTATATTATGGCACGTGTAACAAATTCTGATACATTACCTTTTGTAGACAGCCGATATGAATTAGGTATGTTAACAGCACAAAGAGTTCGCACTTTGAAATCTGGCGCAGACAAACCAGTCGTTGAAAAGACCAATGACAAATTGCCAGTTGTAGCTTTGCGCGAAATCGCAACAGGAAAATTGGATATTGCAAATATTCGTCAAACTTTGATAGATACATATAAAGACAATACAACTATATCAGAAAACGAATTTGCATCTGAACAAACAGAAGAAACACAAAACACAGAATTAGATGGAATCTTGGCAGGTGAAGTAGTTGCACCAGAAGAATCAGAAGACGAACTGGAAGAACCAACTCAAGACGAAGAATAAATAAAAAGGAGACGTCGCATAGTTGGTCTAGTGCGCCACATTGGAAATGTGGTATACTCGCAAGGGTATCAAGGGTTCGAATCCCTTCGTCTCCGCCAGATAATGCAAAAATCCCGAAAGAAATTTGGGATTTTTTTTATTTTTTCCCAACAAACTTATCAACAAATGATTTATTTAATTATTGACAGAATCTAATTTTGGATTAGTATAAAATACTATGTCAATTGAACTACAAAAGCTAAAATTTTGTAATTTTATTACGAACAGTACACAAATGTATAATCTGTTAGACTTAAACAAAAACAGATTAGCACCATGGTTTTGGTGGGCTAATACAGGCATAACTAAAAATAAAATGCTATTTTATTTGTTTATGGTGTCTTATTTAACAGATACAAAATACAAAGAAATAGCCCACGCATTATGGCCATTTGTAAAATATGACAAACAATTTATTATACATAATGATGAAAAACAAATAATCGGTATGTGCGGATTAGATAATATAGATACTACACACAATAAAAATGCAGAATTATGGTATTTAACATTTAAAGACACGCCTTTTGGTATCGCTGATGAAATAATACAAAAAATTGAAAATTATAGTATAAATACAGGACTAACATCTTTATATGCGAAAATCCAATCAACAAATGACAAATCTATCAAATTGGTAGAACGCAATAATTTTACCCTTTCAGACATTCAAAAAAGTGTCCATGTGTCTGCAAGAAATAACAATATTGCAAATATGTATACATATAAAAAACAACTTGTTAGATAACATTCTATTTTTCGATAAGATTTGACTTTATGCTGTTTATATTCAATAATATATCCGTATGTAAAACACCCTAAAAGGAGCAGTAATTATGACAAATAATGTTATTTTAACAGGAATAAGACCAACAGGAAAATTACACATTGGTCATTTGGTTGGTGCTTTACGTCGTAATATAGAACTTCAAAATGTTGGTGATTATGACAAAATGTATGCGATGATCGCTGATTCCCAAGGGTTGACCGATTATTTC
>JAKSSZ010000092.1 GCA_024402835.1 Alphaproteobacteria bacterium
TCTTGGTTGACAACAATTCTGGCATAACAATCTTCTTGTTCTATACCTTTTCCGCCCAAACCAGCTTGGCAGTATCCACTGAGTCTAAATTCACAATCTTCCAGGCTCGTACATATATGATCGTATAAACCCCATCTTGACATATTTATTACTCCTGTATCTAACAATTTACTTTTTGATAATAATACATGTGTTTATTTTGTCAACAAATTATATTTGCTAAGTTTATTTTTGCCTTGTATAATTAAGAAAAAGGGTGATTATGGCTTCTATTTTTGTTTTTCCAGGGCAGGGTGCCCAAACTGTTGGTATGGGTTATGAATTGTATAAAAACAATTCATCTGTAAAACAGATTTTTGAAAGAGTAGATAACGCATTAAATTTTAAATTATCAGATATTATTTTTAATGGTCCAGATACAGATTTAACTTTAACAGCAAATGTTCAACCTGCTATTATGGCGGTATCCGTTGCTATGTTTGTTGCATCGGGGCTAGAATTGCCAGATTATGTGGCAGGACATTCTTTGGGCGAATACACAGCATTATGTGTTGCGGGTGCAATTTCTTTGGAAGACACAGCAAAATTATTAAGATTACGTGGTGAAGCTATGCAACGCGCAGTACCTGTGGGTATGGGCGGTATGGCTGTTGTATTGGGACTGGAATATGACAAATTAAAACATGTATGTGAATTAGCCGAACAAGAAACAGGAAAAATATGTGATATAGCAAACGATAACTGTCCGGGTCAAATTGTTATTTCTGGGACAACAGAGGCAATTGACCGTGCTATTGAAATTGCAAAAGAAAATGGTGCAAAACGTGCAATGAAACTTGCTTTATCTGTTCCACCACATTCCAGATTAATGGAACCTGTTGCAATAGAAATGAAACAAGCACTGGACAATATAGAAATAAAGACACCACAAGCACCAATTATTTCAAACAAAACATGTCAACCAATGACCGATATAAAAGAAATCAAAGATGCTTTGATTTATCAAATTACTCATGGTGTTCGTTGGCGTGAATCTGTTTTATCTATGGCAAATATGGGAATTACAGAATTGACAGAAATAGGGCCGGGAAGTGTTTTAACGGGATTAACTGGCCGAATAACTGATAAAATAACAGCAAAAAAATTGGAGATATAAAATGTTTGATTTGACAAATAAAGTTGTTTTAATCACAGGTGCCACCGGTGGCATAGGTGGTGCAATAGCACAAAAAATGAAACAAGCGGGCGCAACAGTTGTTGTCACTGGACGTAATCTTGAAAAATTATCAGAATTTGACGATTCTTTTATAAAAATACAATCAGATTTATCCATAGATGGCTCTACAGACAAACTTGTTTCCGATACATTAGAAAAAACAGGTCGTATAGATATTTTAATAAATAATGCAGGTATAACAAAAGACACTTTGTTAATGCGTATGAGTGATGAACAATTTGATGATGTTTTAAATACAAATTTGCGTGCAACTTTCAAAATGTGTCGCGCAGTTATTATGCCTATGATGAAACAAAGATATGGTCGTATTATAAATATGGCGTCCATAGTTGGTGTTGTCGGTGGGGCGGGGCAAGCAAATTACGCGGCATCCAAAGGTGGGATAATAGCAATGACAAAATCTATAGCTACCGAAGTTGCCTCGCGCGGGATTACTGCCAATGCAATAGCACCAGGGTTTATAAAAACACCAATGACTGATGTTTTATCAGAAGAATTAAAGAAAACATATTTGGCACAAATACCAGCAAATCGTTTTGGTGAACCAGAAGATGTAGCAAATGTATGTGTGTTCTTGGCAAGTGATGAAGCATCATATATAAACGGACAAACAATCCATGTAAATGGTGGAATGGGGAGGTTTTAAACTATGAGGCAACAAGATTGTAACGAATTAAAAACAGAACGACTTGATTTACGTCCAATTTGTTTAACGCCTACATTTAAATTTGCGAATTATTTGTTTGATCTAATTTCTAATAATCGTGATTTTTTCAAATATATGCCATGGATAGATATTGAAACACCAGAACAAGAATATGAATTTTTGCTTTCAGCATCACAAAATTGGAAAACACAAAAAACAGCGACATACGGAATGTATCTTAGTAACACAGATGAATTTGTTGGTTGTTGCTCTGTTATGAATATAAATATTAAAAATTGCAGTTGTGAAATTGGTTATTGGCTAAATCCGAAATATTCACGGCAAGGTTTTATGACCGAAGCAGTAAATGCTGTTACAAAAGAATATTATGATCGCGGTGCAAATCGTATTGTAATACGCGCAAACCCAGAAAATACAGGTTCTTGTAATGTTGCTAAACGATGTGGATTTGTATATGAAGGCGTTTCAAAACAAGTTGAATATAACCCAGCAACTAAAAATTTTGAAGATTTAGCAGTGTTTGCAAAATTAAAAGAAAACTAAATGCAAAATTATGATGTGATTGTTATTGGTGGTGGACATGCAGGCAGCGAGGCCGCAGCGGCATCAGCACGTCGTGGTGCAAAGACGCTGTTACTTACAATGCGCGAAAGCGATATTGGTGCAATGTCTTGCAACCCATCTATTGGTGGACCTGGAAAATCACAAATGGTTGCAGAATTAACAGCATTTGGTGGTGTTATGCCACGCGCTGCTGATAAATCTGGGATACATTGGAGAACGCTAAACGCATCACATGGCGCAGCGACACAAGCATTGCGCGCCCAAATAGACAGAAGTTTTTATCATAATGCTGTTATGGATATATTGAAAGCAACAGATAATTTAACTGTTAAATTTGAACCTGTTATAGATTTAGACATATTAAATAAAATTGTAAATAAAGAATACACAGCAAAAGCGATTGTTTTAACAACAGGGACTTTCTTGGGTGGATTGGTTACACGCGGAACAGAAAAAATACCGTCTGGTCGTTTAATGGATGATGGACAGTATCAAGATAATGATAATCATATTTCAAACGTATTAAAAAGCGCAGATTTTGATTTACTAAGATTAAAAACAGGAACCCCATCCAGAATTTATCGTGATAGTATAGATTTTTCTGTATGCGAAGAACAACCGGGGGAAAATCCACACAATTGGTTTGCAGATGGTGATATAAACAATAATTATTCCGAAAATTGTTTTATAACACACACAACAGAAATTACACATGATATTATAAGACAAAACATAAAAAACGCACCAATGTATAACGGTGATATTCGTGGTTTAGGCCCAAG
>JAKSSZ010000093.1 GCA_024402835.1 Alphaproteobacteria bacterium
GTGCAAACATAATCAACCATCGTAAAGCCAAAGTTTGTTGACGATCTTTGCGAACTTCAACAGGAACTTGGTATGTTGCACCACCAACACGACGACCTTTGACTTCGATAGAAGGTTTAAGAGCGTCAACGGCTTCCAAGAAAGTTGTTAATTCATCTTTGTCTTTTGCGAGAGTTTTTAATTTATCCATTGCACCATAAACTATATTTTCTGCAACTTCTTTTTTACCATCCCACATAACTATATTTATACATTTTGCAACAACCAAATTATTATATTTAGAATCTGGTAATATTTCACGTTTTACTGCTGCTTTACGTCTTGACATTTATATTTTCCTTTATTTTTTCTTCACCCAACTTTTTGTTAGATTACTCACACCGTTATTGTGTGTTCATTATTTTTTTGTTTTAGCGCCGTACAGAGAGCGTCCTTGCTTTCTGGATTCAACGCCTTTGGTATCCAAAACACCACGAATAATATGATATTTTACACCAGGTAAATCCTTTACACGACCACCACGTATCATAACAACACTGTGTTCCTGTAAATTGTGACCTTCGCCAGGAATATAAGCTGTTACTTCGTGACCATTAGCAAGTTTAACACGCGCAACTTTACGTTGAGCAGAGTTAGGTTTTTTAGGTGTCGTTGTATAAACACGTGTGCAAACACCGCGTTTTTGAGGATTTCCAACCATATCAGGTGCAGTTGATTTAACTGTGACCTTTTTACGTGGTTTCCGAATCAGTTGATTTACTGTTGGCATTCAAAATCTCTTTTCTTTTTGTTCTCTTTTTTATCTACACGAAACCAGCCCCAAGATTAAAGATAACGAACACCGCTATCATAAATCTGGCACTTTTCCGCCGTTTTTTACTTTTTGTTACTTTTCTAGATTACATGAAAAGCTAATACACTATAATTGCAAAAACGCGTAAAGTCAAGACAAATAAAGGAATTTTTTCGTACAAATCATATTGATTTAACACAATGTATTATTTTTGGCGTTTGTTTTTTATTTGTCGCCAAACATTATGTTTTTTTTGGTGGTCGGCATAATCAACAGAAAATAAATGTCCACCACGTCCATCGGCTACAAAATATAGGTATTTTGTTTTTGCGGGGTGTAAAACAGCGCGAATTGCAGACATACCAACATTTGCAATTGGTTTTGGTGGCAATCCATAGTTTGTGTATGTGTTATATGGACTTTGTATTTTAAGATGTCCGGACAATAATGGTTGTCCGTGCATATCGCCATAACCATCAGTTAAAACATAAACAACTGTTGGGTCGGCTTGTAATCGCATTTTTATACGTAACCTGTTTAGATAAACACCCGCCACGATTGGCATTTCACGAACAGAAGGGGTTTCTTTTTGGACTATGGACGCCAAAGTTAAAACATCGTTAAAATCTTTCAGTGGATACGGATAATTTGCAGATAAAAATTTATTTTTTACAGTTTGCATTTTTTTATATGCCAATTCTAATACAGCCAAACGATTTGTTCCACGTGCAACCTTGTAAGTATCGGGGAAAATATCACCATCATGCAAATTACACACAGGTTTATCTGTATTACAATTAACATCGCCATTTAATGTCGGGATAGATTCCAGCATTTTTTTTGTTTGTTTTATTGTATAACCTTCGGGGATGGTGACATTTGTTGTTGCAATATCACCACGTGCAACCATTGTTGCAATAGATAAACAACCAGTATTCGCCGGTATATCATATTCACCAGCCATAATTTTACCGCCATTTAATTTGATAAAAAATTCAAACAACATTTTGGAACTGATGATTTTACGATTATATAAACTTTGTGATAAATAAGAAACAGACATACCACGATTTATAACTATCGTTGTTGGGTGTTTTAACGGCGATAATATATTTACAATATAAAAAGAAACACAAGCAACAATGACACATATTGCCAATAAAAACTTTACATAAGATTTTATAGTTTTTAATTTTCTTTTTTTCATAATAAAAATTAATATCTTTTTTTATTTTTAGATTTGAACCATTTTGACATTATATCTGTGGCGGTATTATTTTCAATATGATTTAATTGTATTTGTATATCATTGTCATACATTCTTTTATCACGAAATCCAATATTATCGGCATCTTGTTTATTAGCAGCATAGTATACGACGGTTATATTTGCCCATTTAATAGCGGACATGCACATTGGACATGGATAACATGATGTATATAAAACACAACCAGTTAAATCAAAAGTGTTTAATTTTTTACATGCCATACGTATAGCATTTATTTCCGCATGAGCCGTTGGGTCAGAATCTGGCACCACAGTATTATGTGCAACAGATATAACATTGTTATCTTTTACAACGGCCGCCCCAAATGGTGATGAACCAGATTCCACAGAATCATTGCTGGCGGCAATTGCCATATCAAGAAAATCTTTGTGTGTCATAAGTCCCCTGCCCCCTTTTTTATAAACAAATGTATTTTATCATAGCAAATATAGAAAACAAATAAATTTGATAAAAAAAGACCAAACATAATTGGTCTTTTTTATTTTTGCAACAACAATCTTTATTGATTGTATTATCTCCCAGATTTTTGATTTATCGCGGCATTTATTTTTTTTGCTTCTTCTCGTTCTTGTTTTTTTACTTCTAACTCTTCAAGCTTTTTATCCCAAGCTTCAACAATCCTTACCCTTCCACGTGCAGATTTTACTTGTGCAAGTTCTTCATAATTACCAGTTTTTGGATTTATAAAAAACATTCTATATACAGTTGGTACATATTCTGGTGATGATTTTTTATGAACAAAATCCCCATCAAAGAACATAACAAAATCACCTTGAGCCGAGGCAATTTCTGCAATTCTTCCAATTTTAGTATCATGATGAATCAAACCCGCAACCATGGCATTTTTATCTCTTTCCGAACTTGCATCTGAATGGAAAGCCACCAATGATTTTGCCCCAGAAATAATTTTTTCAAAGAAATCAATTGCATCACTTTCTTCGTTTTCTTCTTTCTTTTCTTCTTTTTCAACAGCTTTTTGGTTCTTTTTTTCTTTTAATGTCTCGATTTTACCTTCGAAATCCATACGTTCTATAGTTTCTTTAATCAACCAAAAAGGTACAACGACGGCTATAAACACACCACCCGACACCAGCATTTTTTCAAGAGCTAAAGGTTGTCCATCACGATCATGATAACGATGTGGATATACCCCAAGGCCATCCTGC
>JAKSSZ010000094.1 GCA_024402835.1 Alphaproteobacteria bacterium
CAATAAAAAAAGCGGTCGCTGTTACGCGTGAATTGTCTGATGCAGATGTGGTTAGTTTTACACAAGATATTTTGAAAAGATTAGATAAAAAATTTGTTAATGATATCCCATCAGTTGAAGATATCCAAGATATAGTTGTCCAAACATTGATGGATAATCATGCATATAAAACCGCAGAATCTTATATTATCTATCGTCAGAAACGAAGCGAGATTCGTAATTCTATGGTTGATGCCGTAGAAGTTATAGATGGTTATGTTTCCGAAGGCGATTGGCGTGTAAAAGAAAATGCAAATATCGGTTATTCCATTGGGGGTCTGATTTTAAGAACATCTGAAAGGGTTACTGCAGAATATTGGTTGAATTTATTTCCACAAGAAATAGCAAAAGCGCATAAAACAGCGGCTATACATATTCATGATTTGGGTTGGCTTACCGGATATTGTGCAGGTTGGTCTTTGCGTGAATTACTATACGAAGGTTTCAATGGAGTCCAGGGGTATTTACAATGTGAACCGGCTAAACACATGGCGACAGCTATTTCACACATGGTAAACTTTTTGGGAACTTTACAAAATGAATTTGCAGGTGCTCAGGCGTTCTCATCTGTTGATACATATTTAGCACCATACGTTAGAATAGATAATTTATCTTATGCGGATGTAAAAAATGCAATGCAAACATTAATTTTTAATTGTGCAGTGCCTTGTCGTTGGGGAACACAAACTCCATTTATAAACTTTACTTTTGATTGGACTTGTCCCGAAGATTTAAAATCACAACATCCTTTTGTTGGTAAAAAGCAAGTTGATTTTACATACGGTGATTTACAATCAGAAATGGATATTATAAATAAAGCATTTTTGGAAGTAATGACCGAAGGTGATGCACAGGGACGTCCTTTTACTTTCCCAATACCAACATATAATATAACAAAAGATTTTCCGTGGTCACATCCAAATGTAAAACCTTTGTTTGATTTGGCTGCAAAGTATGGAATACCAAATTTTCAGAATTTCTTGAATTCTGATTTGAATCCAACAGATGTTCGTTCTATGTGTTGCAGATTGCGTTTAGATGTTCGTGAATTATTAAAACGTGGTGGTGGGTTATTTGGTTCCGCAGAAAAAACAGGGTCTATTGGTGTGGTTACTATAAATCTATCCAGATTAGGATATTTGCACAAAGGCGATAAAGAGGGGTTATTCCGAGAATTAAAAACTTTATTAGATTATGGTCGTGAAGCATTGGAAATCAAACGTAAAATAATAACAAAAAATATGGAACGCGGATTGTACCCATTTACAAAACGTTATTTGGGAAATTGGAATCATCATTTTTCAACAATTGGGGTTAATGGTGCAAATGAAATGGTTCTGAATTTTACAAATGGTTCAGATAACATAGCAACTGTGTTCGGTAAAAATTTTGTTATGGAAGTAATGGATTTTATAAGAACAAATTTAGCAGATTTCCAAGAAGAAACAGGAAATATGTATAATTTAGAGGCAACTCCAGCCGAGGGATGTTCTTATAGATTTGCAAAAACAGATAAAAAGAATTTTCCAGATATTATTACAGCTGGGACAGAAGATGCACCATATTATACGAATTCAACACAATTACCAGTGAATTTTACAGATGACCCATTTGTTGCATTGGAACACCAAGAAGATTTACAACGTAAATACACAGGTGGAACAATGTTACATTTGTATATGGGTGAACCTGTATCTTCGGGTGAAGCCGCTGAAAAAATAATAAGGACTATATTTGAAAATTACAAAGTGCCATATATGACATTGACACCGACATTTTCAATATGTCCAAAACATGGTTATTTACCAGGACGACATGACTTTTGTCCAAAATGTGATGCCGAATTGGCCGCAAATACCAATAACAAAGAATAAAAATGAAATAAAGGAGAAAGAAAAATGAAAAACGAAAATAGAACAGCTTGTGAAGTTTTTTCAAGAAGTATGGGATTTATAAGACCTATTAAGAATTTTAATATTGGTAAATTTGCAGAATTTTCAGAACGTAAAACTTTTAAAGAATCTAACGCTTTGTCTGCTGGGGCAAGACATAGTGAATTATTGAAAATGGCCGCATAAATTTGGTTTTATTATGCAAGATATACAAATCGGCGGTCTAGTTTCTTTTACAACAATTGATTATCCGGGGAAACTAGCCGCTGTTTTATTTTTGGTTGGATGTCCTTTTCATTGTGTATATTGTTCAAATGAACATTTAATACCAGTGAAAGATGGCGAATATGACCCAGAAAAAGTTTTTCATTGGTTTGAAACACGTGTTGGTAAGTTAGAAGGTGTTGTTTTTTCTGGGGGGGAAGCATTGATGCAAAACAATGCCACAATAGAATATATGCGACGTATAAAACAATTGGGTTTTTCAATTGGACTACATACAAATGGTTTTTATCCACAAATATTAAAACAGGTGGCAGATATTGTTGATTGGGTTGGATTAGATTTCAAAGCAACGAAAGAAAAATATTGTGAATTGACGGGTGTAAGTATTGCATACGATAAAATGATTGAAAGTTTACAATTTTGGATATCAACCGGGAAAGGTATAGAAGTAAGAACAACTTGTGACCCACGATTTGTAAGCAAAGCAGATTTACTGGAAATCGCAAAAATAACTGCAAGTTATGGGGTTAAAACATTTGCAGTTCAGAAATATACTCCATATCACGAATCAGATAATAATTTAACAACACCGGAACAAAGAGATGCTTTTTTTGAAGATAAACAATTAAAATCAGATATAGAATCTTTATTTGATTCGGTTGTTTGGCGAAAATAAAACCGTTACTTGACTAATATTACAGATGTATTATCATGAAAGTGATGGATAACGAAAATCGTGATTTTTATGATCTTATGTCGGCATTAGTATTTTTGTCTGTATTTGGCTTGCTGATGATAGGAAGTTGTTATTTAAGAGATAAAGAGCAGTTTATTCAATCTAATAAAATACAGAAATCGGCTGTTATAAAACACGTAAAGTGTAACCAAAAATAAAAAATCAAAAATTTAATAAAATTTATATTATACTGGACCATTTATGTCGGATGGTGTGTTTATATTATATATAGAAGATAAAAAAAAGGATGATAATTATGTAGAGGAAGCAAGTAGCATTATTTTAGTTGAAAAATCTGCTTCATGGTCATTTGCCACATTGTGTAATAGAATGGGTTATA
>JAKSSZ010000095.1 GCA_024402835.1 Alphaproteobacteria bacterium
ATGCTTAAGAGCGGACTTTCCATGAAAAAGCTTGATGTAATCATGAAGGATTTTGCATCAAAGAACGGATACTACTATTTGAATCAGGGCGGAAATCCTGACAATCCTGCAGCACACTATGAAACTACTGGACCTGAAATCTGGGAAGATGCAGACGGAAAAGTAGACTATGTAGTTGCCCTTGTAGGTACAGGCGGAACTCTTGCTGGCCTTTCAAAGTTCTTCCGCGAGAAGAATCCAAATGTAAAAATAATAGATACATCAACTGCGTACAGAACAAATGATAATTGGACTTACGGATTTGCCGAATTACCAAATCAAGAAGATAAAATTAAAAATTCAAAAAGAATCACTAACCCAGGTTGCCATGCAAGTGGTTTTATTGCTCTGGTAGCTCCATTGATATATAACAATTTAATATCACCAGATATTATATTGTCTTCTTATTCTTTAACAGGTTATTCCGGTGGCGGTAAAAAAATGATAGCAGAATACGAAGCAGAAAACAGACCAAGTTTATTTGCTGCTCCCAGAATCTATGGACTATCACAAAATCACAAACATATTCCAGAAATGCAAAAAATATGCGGTTTAAATAATGCGCCACTATTTTCGCCTATTGTAGCACAATATTATGAAGGGATGACAACCGTTGTATTTTTATCAAAAAAAGATTTAAACGGAAATATAGATAATATAAAACAAATCTATAAATCATTATACAATAATGGCCTTATCCGTTTTGTAGAAAACAATGATGAAAATGGAATTTTATCTGCATCCGCTTTTTCAGACAGAGATGATATGGAAATATCAATCTTTGGAAATGATGAAAGAATCACTTTAATTTCCAGATTTGATAATTTGGGCAAAGGTGCTTCGGGTTCTGCAATAGAAAACATGAATATTGTAATGGGATTAAAAAAAGACACAGGATTAATAACACAAACCAAGGATGATAAAAATGAATAGAATAGAAGGCGGAGTTTGCGCTCCACAAGGATTTCAAGCAACAAGCGTACATTGTGGTATAAGACAAAACCAAACAAAAAAAGATTTATCTTTGATTTTTTCAAATACACCTGCAAATGCTGCTGCGGTATATACGACCAATTTAGTAAAAGGCGCACCATTAACAGTTACAAAAAACAATCTTAGAAATGGGAAAGCCCAAGCAATAATATGCAACAGTGGTAATGCAAATACATGCAATGCCAATGGTATAGAAATTGCAGAAAGTATGTGCGAACTTGTAGCGGATGCACTTCATATAGACAAAACAGATGTAATTGTTGGTTCAACAGGTATAATCGGTCAACCATTGAACATAGAACCTATTAAAAACGGAATTCCAACACTTGTTGCTAATCTTTCAAATACAGGCAGTCAAGAAGCCGCTGCTGGTATAATGACAACAGACACAAAATTAAAAGAAGTTGCTTTGGAATTTGATATCAATGGAACAACTTGCAAAATTGGTGGTATCGCAAAAGGTAGTGGTATGATTCACCCCAATATGGCAACTATGCTTGTATTTATTACATCAGATGTAAACATTGATTCAAACCTTTTACAACAAGCATTAAGCGACACAGTCAAAGATACATTCAATATGATTTCTGTAGACGGTGATACATCTACAAATGATATGTGTGTAATTATTGCAAATGGACTTGCAAATAATACAAAAATAACAGAAGAAGATGAAAGTTATAATGTTTTCGTTCAAGCATTAAATGAATTAATGGTTAATCTTTGCAGAAAAATAGCAAAAGACGGTGAAGGCGCAACGAGACTTATAGAATGTACTGTTAGCGAAGCGGAAACAAAAGACATTGCAAAAACAGTTGCTAAAAGTGTTGTTTGTTCTTCTTTATTAAAAGCCGCTATATTCGGTTCAGATGCAAATTGGGGCAGAATACTTTGCGCGATTGGATACAGTGGTGCAAAATTGGATGTGAACAAAATAGATGTTTCTTTTAAAAGCAACAAAGGTTCAATTGAAGTATGTAAAAATGGTTCCGGTGTTGATTTTTCCGAAGAAAAAGCAAAAGAAATTCTTTTGGAAGATGAAATCGAAATTCTTGTATCTTTGAACTCTGGTACAAATTCAGCAACCGCATGGGGATGTGATCTAACATACGATTATGTAAAAATTAATGGGGATTACAGATCATGATAAATTTTACAAATTCAGATAGAGCGGAAGTATTAACACAAGCACTCCCATACATAGAACGTTATGCGGGTAAAATTGTTGTTGTTAAATATGGTGGAAACGCCATGATAAATGAAGAACTGAAACAACAAGTTATGGAAGATATTGTTCTTTTATGGCTGGTTGGGGTAAAAATCGTTCTTGTACATGGTGGTGGTCCAGAAATTAGCACACTTATGCAAAAATTGGGACATACACCACAATTTATTGATGGATGCCGAGTCACAGATAAAGAAACTGTTGATGTTGTTCAAATGGTACTCGCAGGCAAAGTAAATAAGACATTAGTCAACTTATTAGGTATGAAAGGTGGCAAAGCCATTGGATTATCTGGAATGGATGCAAATCTTTTGATGTGCAAAAAGAAAGATGAAAAACTCGGTTTTGTTGGAAATGTAGAAAAAGTCAATACACAATCTATTATTGATTTATTAAATAACAATTACATACCTGTAATTTCAACAGTTGGCGCAGATACAGATGGCAATGTATATAACATAAATGGAGATACTGCCGCTGCAAAAATCGCTGGTGCTTTGGGGGCAGAAAGATTTATTATGATGACAGATGTTGCTGGAATACTTAAAGACAAAGATGATCCATCAACTCTTATTCCACAAATCTCTGTTTCACAATCAGATGAGCTTTACAAATCTGGCATAATTTCTGGTGGTATGATTCCAAAATTTGAATGCGCCGTTGAAGCAATAAACGAAGGTGTAAAAAACGTTATTATTATGGATGGTAGAGTTCCCCACTCTATTCTTATGGAATTATTAACAGATGAAGGTGCTGGAACAATGGTAACAAAATAAGGAATATAAAAATGAACATTCAAGAAACAGATAAAAAATATATAGCATCAACATATAACAGATTTCCAGTAACAATTGTTTCTGGCAAAGGTTCAATAGCAACAGATGATAATGGTAAAAAATATATAGATATGGGTGCTGGAATTGGTGTGACAAGTTTTGCATACTGTGATGAT
>JAKSSZ010000096.1 GCA_024402835.1 Alphaproteobacteria bacterium
GCTATCCATTTTATCGCTGGTTTAACCCCACAATCTCTCGTAACAGTACATGAAGTATTCACATCGCCAGCTATAGAACTCGTTGATATAACAAGCACACACAATAATGATGGGATAAAACTAAACTTTTTCATAACTTCCTTCCTTAAGTATAATTACATTCTGTGTTTATTTTATCACAAACAAAACTTTAATAAAAGTGTTTTTTATTAAAAATACTTATTTAATTCATCCACGTTTTGTTTTAACCAAGTTTTTGCACGTTCAACACCAAATCCATATAACACAGATACAAAATGCCAAAACTCTGCGGAATGATTCATATATTTTCTGTGTGCTAATTCATGCATAATAACATATTGTGAAACACTTAATGGTGCAAAAGCCAATCGCCAAGACAATGATATTGTCCCAGTTGATGAACACGACCCCCAACGTGTAGTTGTATCACGCAAAGTGATTTTTATTGGCCATAATTCACGTGGTGTATTTTTAATCACGTTTTTTGCATAATCTAAAAATTCTTTTTTTATAAATTCGCGCAAGCGATATTCAAATAATTCAGAACATCCACCGATATACAAAATTGTTTTATCTTCATTATATTTATTGCTGTATTTAGTTGAATCATTTATCACAATTACACTTTTATCCAAAAAAGCGATTGTATCACCAGATTGTAATTGTCGTTTTTGTTTTTTTATAAAGAAACTATTTAGCCAATTTGATTTAGAATACAAAAACTTTAATGCATATTGAACAGATATATTTACCGGTTTTGATATATGTATTTGACGTGTTGGTTTTATTTTAGGACGCAATATAACATTATGAACATTTTTTTTGCTTTCTATCACTATCGGTATCTGTTCGCCAGATTGTAATGAGAAAAATAGATTATCTGTAATAGCGGTCATTATTTTAAATATTTTTTTATTTCTGTAATAATTTTATCTTTGTCAAAACCATATTCACGATAAATATCTGTTGCATTACCACTGGTTCCAAATTTATCTATACCAATCACAGCATCTGCAAATTCAAACCACAAATTTGGTGAACCTGCTTCTATGGCTATGACACAACCATATAATATTTTTTGTTTATATTTTGATGTTTGATTACGAAAAACATTCATATTTAATACAGATACAACTTGTATATTTGTAAATTGTGATGCAACCAATACTGCCAAAGGAACCTCGGATCCGGTTGCAAGTAATGTCATTTTAACACGTTTCTTTGCGGGGTATATTACGTAAGCCCCAAATGACAAATCAACGTTTTTTGGTGTTTGTATTTGTTGGAATTTTTGACGTGATAAAATAATAGCAGTTGGCGAATCGGTTGATTGTATTGCTGTATTCCACGTATAAGCAATTTCTGTTATATTACATGGGCGATATACATTCAAATTTGGTATCATCCGTAATGAAGATAGTTGTTCAATTGGTTGGTGTGTTGGTCCATCTTCACCCACACAAATACTATCATGTGTAAACACATAAATAACAGGCAATTTAGACATCGCAGACAAACGAATCGCCGGACGCATATAATCACTAAAAACCAAAAATGTTGAACCAACAGTTTTTATGCCATTTGATGCAAGTCCATTCATTATTGCCGCCATAGCATGTTCACGAACACCATAATTTATAAAATTGCCATTAAAATTATCTTTTGTGATTTCTTTTATATTTTGAACCTTTACCTTTGTATTTTCTGATAAGTCTGCAGACCCTAGAATAAGATTAGCACCAGATTTTATTAGTTCATTTAAATAGATACCAGATAAATCACGTGTAGATATATTTTCAGAAACAACTGGTAATTTTATTTCGTTTAATTTTATTTTTGTATTCGTATTTTGTTTTATTTTAGTATGAGAAAGAGTATTCCATAAATTTTCACCATCTGTTGATGTGTTTTTTACAATTAAAGATAATAATTCTGACTCTGATAAAGACAACCCGTGTGCAAAAGAAGAATTTTCCAAAGAAGAACCACGACCCAATATATTTTTACATTGTATAAATACGGGCGATTCTGATTTTTTTGCACGTAATAAAACAGAATCAATAGCAGAGATATCATTTCCATTAACAGACATAACATTCCAGCCCATAGAACGCATACGCGCACATACATTTATATCCGTTTGTGCAGTTCCATCTATACTTAAACCATTATCATCCCATAAAACAATTAGATTATTTAATTGCAACCGACCAGCCAATGCCATCGCTTCAAAAGAAATACCTTCCATTAAATCACCATCGGAACACAAACAATAAGTCCAAGATTTTGTTTTTTGTATTTTTTGCGCTAAAGCAATTCCAACAGAATTTGCTATCCCCTGTCCCAAAGGACCAGTTGTAGCATCAACACCATCAATATTGATTTCGGGATGTCCAGGTAAACCATTTATTTTACGAAAACTGTTTATATCACCAATATTATAACCAGCAAACTTTAATACAGAATACAACAAGGCACTACCATGCCCAGCAGACATAATAAATTTATCAGCACCATATCTTAAATGATTTGCAAAAATAGTTGTTATTATTTCCGCTGAATCTAATACTATACCGACATGCCCACTTTTTGCAGATAAAATCATTCGCAATGCGTTGGCACGCACAGAATTTGACATTTGTTGTAAATTTTTAGCATTAAAGTTCATTTTGTGATATTATAACATAAAAAGGAGCATAAATAAAATGTTAAAAATTTGGACAGACGGAAGTTGTTTAGGAAACCCTGGCCCCGGTGGTTGGGCATTTGTTATGACAGATAGCAATCAAACCATAGAAAGAAGTGGTGGAGAACAAAATACAACAAATAATAAAATGGAATTAACGGCTGTTATAAAAGCATTATCTGTTATAACAAAAAACAAAGAAATAGAAATACATACAGATAGTCAATATGTAAAAAATGGTATGCAAAGCTGGCTGATAAAATGGAAGAAAAATAATTGGAAAACCGCAGATAAAAAGCCCGTAAAAAATCAAGAACTGTGGCAACAATTAGATGAATTATCAAATAAATTTATAATTCATTGGATATGGGTCAAAGGCCATGCCGGAGAAACATTTAACGAACGTGTTGATACACTTGCCAGAAACGAAGCAGAAAAATTAAAATAAACTAATTATTTATGAAAACCGGTGGCGA
>JAKSSZ010000097.1 GCA_024402835.1 Alphaproteobacteria bacterium
TTGATCTTGGTCTGAAATGAATATGTCAGATATAGGATTTGCAAATTCTTTTAAGAAGTCTTTAGGTAAAGATAGTCTTATTGAATACAAGTAATTAAATAACTCTGATTTATCTTGTTCTGGGGCAAAAGCGTATAATTTTATTACAATTTTTACATATGACGTAAGTGTGTTTTTTAATTTTTTACCTGTAAAGAATTTGTAGATACACTGAAATATTTTTTCTCGTTCTTCAAAAGGTAAACATATGTATTCTTCATCGGAAATGTCAGTGCTTTTGTTGATAATACTATTGATTTTATTCTCAATATAATCTTCTGCGGTTGATTTCTGTTGGTCTAAAAGTTCATAATAACATTGTGCTTTTGTTTTTATATCATTATTATCATTTATTGCTTGTGCTTGCTTTTGAAGTTTCAAACTTTCTTTTTTGATGTATACATTGTTTGATGTTTTGTATATATACTCTAATTGTACTTGTAGTTCTTGTAATTGTTTATGAATATTTGGTAAATTTTGTTGAACCAGAACAGAACAAATGCTTTTTTTTTTTTTTTTGGTTTCTTGTATGTAATTATACAACTCTTGTATAGATAAAGAATGCAATTTTGAGTCACTAGTAAAATCACTTATATATAAATTATCCACTTTGTTAAATAGTTGGTAATGTTGATGCCCTAGATCAACAAGTTTTTGCTCAATATCTTTAAGTTGTTGTTTAAACTGATTTTCTAATTCTAGTTTATCATTGGCTAACTTTTCAAATTCTTGTATTGATAGCCCATTGGTTGGTAAATATGGTGTATGTTCTGATCCTTCTGCAATCCATTTTTCTATTTTGTGATATTTGACTTGCTGTCCGAAATCGCCAAATTTAAAGTTGTGTGGTTGATAATATTCCTTTAATTGTTGCCACCTATCATCATTTTCAGGTATTTTATGAATATATATGATTCCGGGGTTATGAATAGAAGCCCAAACAACATATTCACCAATACAAGGATTTTTGAATCTGTTGACCATTGTTTCATCGCCACCATATGCCTCACCCCCTCTAGGAATATTACCACATTCGCCTTCTATACCAGCATTTTGAAAGAAAACTTGTGTACCTATGTTTTCTTTATATTGAAATACAAATCCAATAGTTCTGTAACCAGATGGAGAAATATTTTGAAATCCGTTAGGGTCGTCTTTTGCACCCCATGCACCAACACCAGAAAAATGGACAGCATATGATATATCGGATGATGCGTATCTGAAAAATCTGCTGTTATCACCAGTTATCACACTATATGGATCCGAAATAGCGGAACCATTAAGAAGTGCATTTGGTGGGAAAAAATCTATTAATCTGTCTCTTTCCCATGATAAATATCGCTTTTCACTTAAATCTAACCGTAAGGTGTCTTTTGATTTTTCGGCTTGTGATAATAATTCTTCTATAAAATGCCCGTCAGATTGACTTTGGTTTTGACGTTTATACCCAACTAAATATTTTAAATCAATAATATGTGGATAACCCAAAGAGACATTTTTTATAGATAACAATTTTTTTAATGCTGTATAAAAAGGTTTAATGTCTTCTGGTTTCAGAGCAGGGGTTATAATAGAATTCTTTCCAAATCTATCTGGGCGAGTTGATATATAAATCCCATCTAAATCTTCTGTTATGTTTAAACCACATGATTCAAGAAAGCCTTTTAATTCATATACATCATATAGTTTTATAGGAATTTCTATTGCTACGGGTTCAGTGATGTTGCCACCAAGAAAAAATTCATCATAATCATCCCATTCCACAGAAGAGCCTCTCATAGTAATCCTTTTTCTACAAGGTACAGTGTATCATAAAAAAGCAAAATGATAAACAATAAAAGATTATATTTTAGATAACATAAAGTTTGTATTTGATGGGTTCAAATTTTGTTATAGATAATTTAAATCTTTTTGTTTTAAATAAAATGTTCGGCTCATTGTTAAAACCGAACAAATATCTATAACAATAACTTTGAATTAGATTTTATTTTTCCAATTCATCCAGCAAATCACGTAATTTACTGATAGTTGTTCCTTTGCAACCCATACCGGACCAATTTAATATCTCTTTACCGGTTTTATTGTCGGCTATGGATATACTGAAATCCCACCATTTCCAACCATTAAACATACAAATAACACGACCACCAATGATTAAATATTCATGTACTGGGTTTTCTTGGACAGTGGCAACATATCTGGCACCATTTATTTTTGTTGTTGATAATGAACCAACTGTGGAATCTGTTGTTAAATCTATATTATTTACCACAGATTTTGTTCCGACGGTCACATCATAACCACGGTCTGTTAATTCTTGTTTTAACGCCATACGCATTTTTTCACCATTGGTATCAACATATACCTTTTGCGTTTTATCTAAACTGTGTGGGGTTATCATAACGGTACTACAATTTGCCAATAATAAAAGTGCAGGGAATAATAATATTATTTTTTTCATTTTTCTGACTCCATTTTTGTTTATGTGATTATTCTAAAATAAAAAAACATATTGTCAAATCGTATAAAAGAAAAACGTTCCAATTTGCCTAGGAACGTTTTCCAAAGTTGTTTAATACAAATTCAGATTAAATAGAATCTGCATTTACCCATTTACCATTTTTCAACAAACCAGGTGCCATACCTTCTTTGTTGCGCAATTCATCTATTAATGAACGTGCGCTTGATGGGTCTAAATCTATCAATCTTACTTTATACATATCGCCTTCGTTGACAACTGTTGTTTTTCCGTATGCACTTAATTTGTCAGCCAACATTTTTGCGTTGTCTTCGGAATATACAGCGGCAACCTGAATACTGTATTCACCAGTGCCTGTTGCAACAGTTTCTGTTGCGGGGGCAACGGCTACTTGTTCTGTTGTTGGTGTTGTACCCAATGTTGCATTTTTAACCATTGTTGATTGTTCTTGTAAAATTTGAACCTGAACTTTTGTTGCGCCTTTCATATCTATTTGTTTTGCTGCTGCTGCGGACAAGTCCAATATACGTGTATTTACGAATGGACCACGATTATTTATACGAACGGTGACAGTTTTTCCGTTATCCAAATTAGTCACTTTTGCAACAGATGGCACAGGTTATGTTTTTTAATGGTATATGTAGAAATGCGGATGGTGAGG
>JAKSSZ010000098.1 GCA_024402835.1 Alphaproteobacteria bacterium
TATTTTTTTTTTGTATTTAAAAGTTGATTATGAAATCTGTCACTGTTTTTACTTCTTCATCTGTAATTGCCGGAGATATAGGAAGCGACATAATTGTCCTATGAATTTCTTCTGTAATTGGAAAAGATTGAGAATTCCATTCGCTATAAGCTATTTGCTTGTGTGGTGGTGTTGGATAATGAATTAGTGTTTGAACACCGTTATCATTCAAATATTTGCACAATTCATCCCTGTTTTCACAACGAACTGCAAAAACATGCCAAATATGAGCCTTTTCATCGTATGTCTTTGGTAATATTATTTTTGGGGTTGATATGTGTTTACGATAATACGTCGCTATTTCACGTCGGCGTGCGTTATCGGCATCCAGATACGGTAATTTGACATCCAATAATGCCGCTTGAATCTCGTCTAGACGTGAATTTATACCCTTATAAATATTATGATATTTTCTGTCAGAACCATAGTTGGCAATTGTCTTTACGCGTTGGTATAGTTCAGAATCATTTGTTGTTACTGCCCCAGCATCACCCAGTGCCCCCAAATTTTTACCCGGATAAAAACTAAATGCCGCAGCATCGCCCAGATTACCAGCGCGTTTGCCATTATATATCGCACCATGTGCCTGGGCGGCGTCTTCAATTATCTTTAGGTTATATTTTTTTGCTAATTCCCAAATTTTCTGCATTTGCACTGCCTGACCATACAAATGGACAACTATAATTGCCTTGGTTCGTTCTGTAATTTTTTCTTCTATTTTTTCTGGATCTATATTATATGTATTTATATCAGGTTCAACCAACACGGGTGTGCAACCGTTTTCAGAAATCGCCAAAATTGTTGCAATATAGGTGTTTGCAGGAACAATTATTTCATCGCCTGCCTTAAAACCATATCCGCGAATAATCAGGTTTATTGCATCAAGACCATTTGCTACACCAACTGCATGTTTTACCCCACAAAAATCGGCAAAATTTTTAGTAAAAGTATCGTTCCATTTTCCCAGCAAATACCAACCAGCGTCTAATATTTCTTTGATACGCGAATCCATTTCGCTACGAAAACGATTGTTTGTTTTCTCTAAATCTAAAAACTTTATCATTTTGTTGCCCCCATTTATTTAATTTTTCAGTATTTTTATAATCTTTGCTGGATTGCCAGCAATAACAACATTATCACCAAAACTTTGTGTAACGACAGCCCCCGCGCCAATTACGACATTATCGCCGATGGTAACACCCTTTAACATCGTTACATTTTGACCAATCAATACATTGTGCCCAATTCCTACAGGTTTCGAACTAATATATTTAGGGTCGTCACGATGTTTATGGGAAATGCCATGAAAGTCAGAATCAAAACAGCAAAAATTTGCACCGATTCTACAGTTGGCACCAATAGAAACACCAATGTTTGCAATAATACAACAGTTGTTGCTGATAATTGTATTATCTTGAATTGTTATACAAGAATGTTGCGCTCTGGACTCTACATGTGCATAACTAGAATAAACATAAGGCGATGGGAAATATCCAATATGTACATTTTTGCCAAAAATGATTTTACCACAACCAATAAAAAGTACGTTTTGATTTAATATAGGGTTGCCTTCTGGAACTAAATTGGATTCGCGAATTATGTGTTTGTCGGCAAAAAATTTGGAAAACAATTTTATCATTTAATTTCCTTCATTTTATTTTTTGAAATATATAGTGTGTTCGCTGGGACATCAATCATTACAACCGCGCCAGCTGCAATCATTGCATTTTCACCAATCGTTATCCCTGGTACAATCGTTGCGTTTGATCCAATTGAAGCTCCACGACAAATAACTGTTCTTACGGGGCTTGAAAGAAATTGTTTTGAACGTGGATACCTGTTATTGCCAAAAGATGCATTTGGACCAATGAAGACATTATCTGCAATTGTTATTCCATCATATATACTGACGCCATTTTTTATTGTTACGTTGTCACCAATTACAACATCGTTTTCAATAAAGCAGTGCGAACAAATATTGCAATTGTTTCCAATTTTAGCATTTGGCAATATAACACAAAATTGCCATACGTTTGTGTCTTTCCCGATGTTTTCACTTTGGACATCTGATAACTGGTGAATCACTTTAACACCTCTTTTTTAAATTGTTCATAATCTTTGATATATTCTTTGTCGTCATATTCTGTACTAGCCAAAACCAATAATACATTATCTGGTGAAAAATTATACATTTCTTTCCATGTCATTTTACCACAGTATAATCCCTGTTGAGGTGAATCCAGAACAAATTCTTGACGTGATGTTCCATCGTCGACTAACACAGTACAGCTACCTGCGACAGAAACTACAACAAATTCAGATTCCCGATTTGCATGGCAGCCCCGACGAGCCTTAACAGGAATGCCAAAACTGTAAAAAATTCTGCGTAAGGTAAAGGGTAAATTCGCGTTGTTTTGAAATACCGTCAGAAAGCCTCTATTATCACCATGAGTTGTAAAATTTATAAGATAATAGTTCATTGTATAAACCTTTATAAAATTAAATCAGTAATTAGTTTGGAAATTGTTTTTGGTTGTTTCATTTCTTTCTCTTTTTTGTATAGCTAAAAATTTTGCATCCCTACAAAACATTTATTTTTTAACAAAGGAGTCAAAGATTTTACAACAGATACATCTGTGTCAAAATATATACCACCATGCTCGTATAAAACTTTTATGCGTATATAATCGGCAACATATGCCCACATTTTATTCTGATATACAGTTCTAAACCATTTATTAGCTTTAAGATTTTCTTCATAATCAAAATATGTTTTATCATCTTCATTTAGTTCAATAATTTCATAATCAGGCATCATCTGGCGCCATGTTTGAATACAAACTAAAACATCGCGTGGTTTCTTTTCGTTTGCCCCCCACACATAAAATATACGTTTAGGAATCATTTGTTATCCTTTATTAATGTCAAAAATTGAGCAACTATATTTTTTGGATTAAACCTTTCCAAATTCAAAGTAGCCGTTTTAATCATTTTGGCAGCATCGTATTTGTTACCTGCAATTTTAGTCATAACTGTTGCTAACTTTTTATGATCACCAACAGGAAATAGAATACCAGCCATACCATTCAATAAAATTTCACGTGGGCCAGATTT
>JAKSSZ010000099.1 GCA_024402835.1 Alphaproteobacteria bacterium
TTTCAGAAGCATCTGTATAAAAATCTTTTGTAAAAAAACTATCTATTTTATTTACTATTGCTTGAGCCGAAGCTACATTGGCAGATTCTGATATTATATTATACGCAGCATCTTTTATTTCATTTACATACTCTGTATAATATTTACCCGTTACTTTATCCAAAGCCCTGTTAATACTTTTTTGTGCTCCTACTATTACTGTCACAATAGAAGAAACAGACAAATCTATTTTATGACCTTTACTACTGGTAAAAAATTGATTTCTCATAGGATCTGCATCTAATCTATGATGAACAATGTACGGGGATAACGGATTTATACTATAAATTGTTATTGGTTTTTCTATTGCAGAATCTGTCTCGTAATCATACATCATCACTGGTGCTTTAGGGGCACCGAAGCATTTACCAATACATAAAAAAACATCTCGACACAAATCCATAGAATTTGTGTACAACCTATCAAGATAATCTTTAGTTGTTTTATCTATTTTACCTGTCTCATAAGCACTATTTATAGTATATATATTTTTATCATCATGTACTTTTGTTAATAAAAACACATCCTCTTCAGATTTATTTTTTGCCATTTTTTATCCCTATTTCATCATCGGAAATAATATTACATCACGTAATGTTGGTTGATTAAATATAATACTTGCTAATCTATCTACTCCCAATCCCACACCTGAAATTGGTGGAAATCCGTGTTCCATAGCCCTAACATAATCATTATCTGGATTAAATGCTTCTTCATCACCATTTGCTATATTTTTAGCTTGTTCTTCAAAAGCATTTAATTGTTGTATAGGGTTTACTAACTCAGAATACCCCTTGCATATTTCTGCTCCACAAGCAAGTAATTGAAACATATCCAATCTTCTATCATCATCGTCATTATGGCGAGCCAACGGCACCATATATGTAGGATAATTATACAAGAAAGTTGGTTGTATTATATTTTCACGTATTTTGCGTTTATACACCCAATCTATCAATGTTGGTATAGATTTTAAATCTTCCAGATCTTCGGCTGTAAACATACCTTTGTCTATCAAAAATTGTTTTAATACATTTACATCATCAAAATCAAGGATACTACAACCAAACAATTTATCCATTTCGGCTGTATAATCCATCATCGCATACTTAGAAAAATCTAATAGAGTCCCCTGATATTCTATTTGTAATGTTCCTCTACATTTTTGTAATAAAGTTTGTATTAAATCCCAAGTAAATTTAATATTGTCTTTATAATCCCAATATGCCGCATACCATTCTACCATTGAAAATTCTTGAAGATGCATTGCATCCATACCCTCATTTCTAAAATCTTTTGCTACTTCATATACCCTATCAAATCCGGCAGCAATTGCCTCTTTCAAGAATAGTTCTGGTGATATACGTAATTGAAAATCAGTATCCAAAGCATTATGGTGTGTTGTAAATGGTTTTGCAGCTGCACCAGACGCAACATTTTGTAAAACAGGCGTTTCTATTTCCAAGAAACCACTTTGATTCATAAAATCGCGCCAATATTGCATCATTTTAAATCTACCTAATAATACTTTTCGTGTTTCTGGATTAGATATAACATCTAAATATCTTTGACGATATCTGGCTTCGGTATCTGTCAATCCATGATATTTTTCAGGCAACGGACGTAAAGCCTTACCCAAAATCGTATAATTATCAACTTTTACTGTCAATTCTCCGGCTGTTGTGTGATATAACACACCTGATATTCCTATAAAATCACCCAAATCTACATTTGCTTTCATAAACTTGTAATTTTCTTCACCCAATTCTTCACGGGACATAGAAAATTGTATTTCACCTTCGATATCATAAATACGACCAAACATCAATTTACCTAACCAACGTAAAGCGGTAACACGACCAGCCAATTTTACAGAATCATTATCAGATAAATCTCTGGCATTAATTATTGTATGGGAACGTTCAAATTTATCTTTCCACACAACACCATCCCGATTTTTTATGTTTTCTAATTTTTGTCTACGGGCTTGTAATTCATTTGTTAGTGTATTTAGTGTATTCAAATTATTATCTGACATTTAATTTTCCTTTTTTTGTTAAAAAAAACGGACACAGAAAAGTGCGTCCGTAAATATTATTTATGGTCGCACATCCTTTAAAAAATACGTTTTATCAACTTAATCATGTTTCTCATTATAATATATTTATTACCAGGTTTCAAGCATAAACTAGAATTTATCTACTATTATCATTATTTATATATTTAATCTTCAATACATTTTTTAATTTATCTGTAAAATTCTTACCAACAACCTCGCCTATCTTTGTTGCTGATTTTTCATCGGCATTATATTTATATTCATTTTTATCGGTTGTATATAATAAATCCATTGTATCTATGATTAAGCTTGAGTCAGATGTTTCATAAAATTATCAAAAGTATCTATTTTTTCTTCTTTAAAGTATATAACATTCGTTTCTGAATCATAAAAGGCATGTGCATGTTGTTCTAAAAACTCACAAGAATCATCTATATCTGTTGTTTTCATTACATCCGTATACTTTAATCCCGATTTAACAAAAACAACATTTGGAATTTTTGTTATTTCTTTTTTTCTCATAACAAAATTTACTAAAAAAGTTACAAAATCTGGAAAGAAATCATTACTAAAATCAGAATTACCAAATATAAACATCAAATCATCAATAGTATAATTATTTTTTCTTAAATAATGTTTAACGGCATCAATATATATATGTTCATATTTTTTAGCTACTTTTAGTATTTTTTCATCCGACAAATAATCGTATATCAATCTTCTTAATCTACAAGATTGTTCGTTCATAATATCATTATTATTTAATTTTTCCCACTTTTGAAACTCTTTTTCCAAGATTTCTTTGGTTACGACATTATCATTTTTTACTTTTTCAGTTGCCTGTATAAAACTCTCTTTTTTCAACATAATAACAACAAACCTTTATCTATTATTGAATTACAGAACTATCATGAACATTATAAATTGTTCCGGTATTGTCTATAATATGGAATTTCATATCTGATTCATAATTTATTGGCATATCTTCTTCATCCTTACTCATCTCTAAATAATATGTTTTATTATTTAATCTTATCGCTAATG